>NZ_FR886590.1:0-36135 GCF_000436575.1 Clostridium sp. CAG:265 | reverse complement strand
TTAGCCCTATGCTATTTTTTCATACGAAACTTTACACTATCCTAATTACTATTATAAATCTTATTATACTTTTAAATTTTTGTAAATTTATTTTAAAGCTATATTTTCTTAATTTTTTTCAATATTTTATTAAATATTTCAAAACTTTAATATATAATGGTATATATTGAATTTATTAGGTGGATTATGATAAATATATATATTAAAAAAACATCCAGAAAGTAAGATTAGAATCTTTCTCTCTGGATGTTTTTATTATTTTTCTTGTAAAAGCTTCTTTAATTTATTTTGAACTAACCATAGTTTTTTTTGTTTTCTGTTATATGCTACAAGCTTATTTTTATTATTCTTACTTTCTTCCATAAGCTTAATATATTTTTCATCTGCAATATTTAATGCATCTTCAATTACTAAAAGTTCTTCTTTAGTAAACATATCTAGCCCTCCATTCATCAAATTAATCAATAATAGTTACCATTAATTATATCATTATTTTCACTAAAATATTGTTTAAAATGAATTTAAATTGACTCTAACTCTACTTTACTTTCATTACTTTTCTTATTTATAAGATAATCTACAATTATAGCAATTGCTCCATCACCAGTTATATTAGTAGCTGTTCCCAAGCTATCTTGTGCTGCGTGAAGAGCTATCATTATAGATTTTTCTATACTACCAAAGCCAAACATTGTTTCTAATAATCCAAGTGCTGCCATTACGCCACCTCCTGGAACTCCTGGTGCTGCAATCATTGTAATTCCAAGCATAAAAATGAATGGTAATACTTGAGATAATGTTGGAACTTGTCCATTCATATACATTACAGCCATTGAAGTTATTACTAAAGTTATTGTATCTCCTGCTAGATGTATTGTCGCTCCTAAAGGAACTACAAATTCTGCTATTTCATCACTAACTGAATTTCTTTTTACACATTGTAAAGTTACTGGAATAGTAGCTGCTGATGATTGTGTCCCCATTGCTGTAAAATATGCTGGTAGCATATTTTTTATCAACTTAATAGGATTTTCCTTCTTTATTATTGAAGTTATACTGTATTGAATTAATATATATATAGCTTGCACTGAAAATAATACTGCATATACTATGGCAAAAGACTTAAGAGTAGTAAATATCTCTCCACTGAAGCTTAATTTAGCAAAAATACAACCAATATATATTGGTACTAAAGGAATTAATACTTTATTAACTATCATAAGCACTATTTCATTAAACTCTTCAAAAACCCTTAATAAAGAGCTATCTTTTACTTTTGATATACCAATACCTAAAATAAAAGCTAAGACTAAAGCAGACATAACCCCCATTATAGCAGGTATATCTATTGTAAAGTAGGCAGTAGCTTCAACTGCTGCTCCTTCTGCTAATGTTCCCTGCTTAATTAAATTAGGCAGAATGGCTGATCCTGCTAAATACGCTAATAATCCTGCTACTATAGTTGAAACATAAGCTATAACTGTTGTAAGTAGCAAACCCTTTCCAGACTTTTTACCTAGTGTAGCTATTCCTGGAACTATAAATCCTATTATTATTAAAGGAATAACAAAGGATAAGAAGCTACCAAAAATACTACTAAATGTAGCTGCTAATCTTACTGGCCATAAAAGACCAATACCATTGCATCCTAACCCCAAGATAATACCCAAAAAGAAACAAATAAATATCCTTGAAATTAAAGACATTTTTTTCATAAATACCCCCTTTTGTACTTTCACAGCGTACAACTGTTTATTATATACTTACAATATACAATGCGTAGAAATTTATGTCAATTAGTTTTTAAAAAAACTATTAAATAACTTCCCTCAATAACTTTTCTATATTATAAATTAGATAGTTCTATCTTGATAATATTATTAATTCCATATTCATCAAGCATAAGTTTTTCATCAATTGTAAAAAGAACCCCTTAGCTGTTTACCAAGAGGTTCTTTTTGATAATTCAATATATTACATGTTCATAAACATTTCTATATCATCTTCAACATTATTTATTCCACCAATACCAAAGTTTTCAACTAATACTTTAGCTACATTAGGTGAAAGGAATGCTGGAAGCGTTGGTCCTAAGTGAATATTTTTCACTCCTAAGTATAGTAATGATAATAATACTATTACTGCTTTTTGTTCATACCAAGCAATATTAAATGCTATTGGTAAATCATTTATATCTTCAAGTTCAAATATTTCTTTTAATTTTAATGCTATTAATGCTAATGAGTATGAATCGTTACATTGTCCTGCATCTAGTACTCTTGGAATTCCACCGATATCTCCAAGATCTAATTTATTATATTTATATTTAGCACATCCTGCAGTTAAAATAACAGTATCCTTTGGAAGAGCCTTAGCAAAATCAGTGTAATAATTTCTTGATTTAGCTCTACCATCGCAACCACCCATTACGAAGAACTTCTTAATAGCTCCTGATTTTACTGCTTCAACAATTTTATCAGCTAAAGCAAATACTTGAGCATGGGCAAATCCACCAACAATTTCTCCAGTTTCAATTTCAGTTGGAGCTTTGCACTTCTTAGCATGTTCTATTATTGCTGAGAAATCTTTATTATCTTCACTTTCTCCTTTAATATGAGTACATCCTGTATATCCAGCTGCTCCAGTTGTATATACTCTATCTTTGTATGAGTCCTTAGGTGGTACTATACAATTAGTAGTCATAAGAATTGGTCCATTAAAGCTTTCAAATTCTTCTTTTTGTTTCCACCATGCATTACCATAGTTTCCTACTAAGTGAGAATATTTCTTTAAATGTGGATAGTAATGTGCTGGTAACATTTCTGAGTGAGTGTATACATCTACTCCTGTACCTTCTGTTTGTTTTAATAATAATTCTAAATCTTTTAAGTCATGTCCTGATACTAAGATACCTGGATTATTTCTAACTCCAATATTTACTTTAGTTATTTCAGGATTTCCATAAGTTTCAGTGTTAGCTTGGTCTAATAATGCCATACCATCAACACCAACTTTACCTGTTTCTAAAGTTAAAGCTATAAGTTCGTCTATTTTTAAAGAATCATCTAATAACTTAGCTAATGTGCTTTGCATGAAAGCATTAACTTCTTCACTATCATATCCTAAAGCATTAGCATGCTTCATGTATGCTGACATACCTTTTAATCCATAAGTTATAAGTTCTCTTAAACTTCTAACATCTTCATCTTTAGTTGCTAAAACTCCTATATCAGACTTCTTGTCCATTTCTTCATTTGAAGATGCATCCCATAAAGCTGCTTCTGATAAGTTTGCTGTATCTTTTAACTTTGCCATAAGTTCATTCTTAACATTTAAAGTTTCTCTAACTCTGCTGTAGAATACTTCATCATCAAAGTTTGCATTAGTTATTGTTGTAAATAAATTAATAGTTATTAAGTGATTAACTGCTCCATCTATAGCTTGTCCTTCAGCTCTTAATCTAGTTGTTATCTCACTTAACCCTTTAGTTGTATATATTAAAAGGTCTTGCATTCTAGCTAAATCCGGGCTTTTTCCACAAACACCAAACTTAGTGCAACCTGTACATCCTGCTGTTTCTTGACATTGAAAACAAAACATTTTATTTTCCATTTCTTAAACCCCCGTAAAATTAATTTTCAAAATATATACTATATAATACACTATAATTAAAATAAAATATGTAACATTTGTTACAAAGTTTATTTTCATTTTTTCAATGAAAAAGTATTTCTTCTAATTTATCTATATCTAATATAGTTATATTATTCCTATCAAAATCTATAATTTTTTCTTTTCTAAGCTTAATTAATTCTCTTGATAAAGAAGGTCTCGGAATTCCTATAAAATTTGCTATTTCTTCTTTGTTCATTTTTAAATTTACTATTAGTTGTTTTTGTGATTTATATTCTTGCAAAATATAATCTGCAACCTTTTGCTTTATATTTTTTAAAGAAATACTTTTAATCTTATTATTAAGTACAATAACTTTATCACTTAAAAGCATCAGAAAATTTTCTAATATAATATCATTTAAAGAAAATAATTTTATGATGTCCTCTTTATTTAAATACCCTACTATACAATTGCTATTTGCCATTACTGTTACAGGATACGTAGTAGTTTTAGAAAAAATAAGTGCCTCTCCAAATACATCACCACAAGAAAGCTTCTTCATTACTATAGATTTACCACTAGGATATATTCTTTCTATATTAGCTGTTCCTTGTAATAATAAACCTATAGCATTACAGTTATCATCTTCCTGTGAAATTATAGAACCTTTAGGATATCTCTCTATATAATAATTTAAATGTTTTAATAATTCTTCTAATTCTTCTCCACTAATACCAGAAAAAAGTGCATTATCTTTAATATTATTTATTATTTCTTTCATTTTTCACCACTCTTATCTTTTGTTTTAATTATAGTATACTACTTTTTTATTATTACATATAAAAAAACCGTATTAATATGAACTTTATTTCTGAAGCATTAAGTTCTTATTAATACGGAATCTTTTCTATATTTTTTTAACTACTGATGATTTTAATTTCATAGCTCCAAAACCATCTATTTTACAATCAATATCATGTCCATCAGATACACCATAAAGTAAACGTATATTTTTTACTTTTGTACCTTGCTTTAATGCAGATGAAGCACCTTTAACTTTAAGATCTTTTATTATTGTAACTGTATCTCCATCGTTTAATACATTTCCATTTGCATCTTTGATTACTTCTTGAGCTTCTCCATCAACTTCTGCACCAGCAGTCCACTCATAAGCACATTCAGGACATACTAAAAGGCTTCCATCTTCATATGTATATTCCGAATTACATTTAGGGCAATTTGGTAATTTATCCATTATTCATTCCTCCAATAATTTTCATTTGTAATTGTATAATTACAGTTAATATATGCAAAATATAGAAATATATAAAATTCTGCTTATATTCTTATATATACTATCATACTCTTTTAATATTGACAAACAATCATCATACAAACAAAAATTCAAGATTTCTGAATTAACAATATCATTATTTTAATGAGTAATTATAAGTTCTAGACTTATCTCTAGTTGTACAAATTTGTAATGTTAAATCATCTAAATTATACACACATGACCATTGTGTATCTGAAGGTATTCCTTCTCCACCTTCAACCTGTCTTACTCCTTGTGATGGTACACTAAGTAAAAGATCCATTGCTTCATCTTCACTCATTATTCCATTTGTCTCTTCTTGCTTAGCTTTAATTTTTTCATAACGGTCTTGTCCATATCCTGAATTCATATTGTTATAAAGAACAAAATTTGTTGCTGCTGTATATCCCTCTTCTTTAGTTAAAACATGCATTTCATTATTTATATATTCAACAACTGCTGTATTTCCTGTAGCATCTGCAATTTGAAAATGATAACCTGTTTCTCCACTTGAATTCATATCATAATTTTTAAGTAATTCAATAGCTTCATCAACAGTAGCCGCTTTATCTAAAACCATACGAATTGCTGAAGTAGTTGTTATAGGTACTTTTCCAGTATTTTGATGAACTTTTCCATCTTCAATAACAAGAACACCAATAGCAAGTCCTTTTTCATTCATACCATCTAATGGTGCATATGGTGCTGCTAAAGTAATAACACGATTTATTAAATTCTTAGTTGGCATATTTTCTAAACTTAATCCTAAATGATTTAAATTAACTAAAGAAATTGACTTATATCCATTCTTAGGTTGAGTGCGAACAATAAGTCCTATAGAATGTACATAATCAAAATTTCTTCCAAAAAGATTTTCATCTTCTAAATTAGTAGCAACAAAAGTGCTACAAGCTCCATCTGGATTAACATCAAAAGAAATTCCTTTTAATACTTGCTTAGTTACAAAGCTTACAAGATCATCATCTGTTGCAGCTCCATTTACTAAAAATTCATCTAAATTATAATCTGCATGATAAGTCATTTCATAAAAAGGATGCTCATTTAATTGTTTAAAAGATACTAATGTACGAATCTCTCCAAAAAACAATCCTCCTACTCCAATAACTAATGCTAATATTAATGCTAATGTACTAATACCTATTATCTTTAATTTTTTCTTCATATACTTTTCTCCTATTTTTTAATAAGTTATCTTTGCTAAAGATATTATACATTATTTTATTTTGATAATCAAACTGTTTTATTTGCAAATTATTTTTTTATGATTAAGCTAATATAGCTATATTTAAATATATTGAGGGTTGGTTACAATAAGAACGAGGCTTCACTCTTCTATTAATTACATGACACCAGAACAATGCTAATTATTAGCTAGAAGTGCAACATAAAAAAGTTTGAGTTTCTGTGTCCAATATATTGACATAAGACCAATTTAAGTTATATTATTTTATCAAATAAAATGAAAAATACTAAACATCAACACAAAAATGTAAATCATAATCCATAAGTTAAAAGTGTAAAAGCTTACTTTGGAGAACCCAAAGTAAAAACTTATGATTCAACTGATTTTAAGCTATAATAAGGAGGATGAATAAAATGAATAATTATGAAAATATTTTTAGGTGGATGAAAAAAGCAACAAAAGCAGAACGTCATATTGAAGAATTAGAGTTATTTGCAAAAAAACATCCAATAATATTTATGAAGTTTCATAAGGAAGGTAATGCAATAATTAAATATGATGAATGTGATCCTAAATATATTAAAGCAAAAGAAGAGTTAATAAAACTATTTAATGAAAATCAAAGTAGTTTTGAACCTGTTTTTGAAGCTGTAAAAAATAAATTTAATTATTAATATTTAAAAATAAAGATTGGAATATTTAAACTATACCCTTTGTCAAGGACAGTTTAAAAAAGAGTAGACTAATTTAAGAGATGATTTCTGTATTGAACAGGAGTCATCTTTTTTAAATTCTATTAACCTCTAAAATATTAATTATTAGTTTTATAATTTTAAACTTTTCACTTGCGGATACTATTACTTCATCCCCCCTTTCTAGCATTTCTAGCTTTTTACCATTTTTTACAATTAATATCTTTTGTAGTTATTATTGTTACTACTTCTATTAGTCAAAGAGCATTTTTACTTTTACTATTCGACTGATAATTGAATATCTTGATATAATTTGTTATTTCTTATTTCTGGATTATCTCCAATAAATGCTTTTCCCGCTTCTTCATCTCCTTGTAATTGCCACATAAACCATGCTGTAACATATCCATCTGCTGAATATAGCATTTGTACATGTTTTGCTCCAATTCTTCTGAGCATTACCTTTGATGATGGTATCTTATTATACATTTCAATCATTTTTTCAATTGGTATTACATATTGAGTTTCAAAATATCCATTAGTTCCTGCTATCATCAATATTGGTATATTTATTTTAGTTAAATCATATTTCCACCCAAACTGATGTGAAATTTCTTCGTGTGTTGGAGATAAAGCTACTGCTGTTTTGTATTTGTCCTTATATTCCATAATAGAAGTTGCTGTTAACACTCCTGCTCCACCTTGTGAATGTCCTGTTATACCTATGTTGTCTAAATCTAATTTACCATAAAAAATACTGTTACTATTACTATTTTCAGATATAATCAAATCTATTGTTTCATCAGCAGACTTGCCAAATCCTGTGCTACCATCATCATTGCCAATAACTACAAATCCCCAAGAAGCTAAATGTTTGAATAATGCTTTATACTTTTTAGGCAAAACTCCAGTACCATTTAATATAACTACTACTGGATATTTTTTATTGATATTACTTAATTCTTCAGGATAATAAATATAATATTTCTTCGTTATTTCTGAGCCATCTTTTTTTACCTTCTTAACTTTATAATCTCCCATTGATAAATATTTAATTTCAATATCTCCACCTGTTTTTACTTCCTTAGTATAGTTATTGGGTGTCATTGGTATAAATAATATTATGACTAACAGTGCAATAAATAATACAATAGATATTCCAATTATATTTAACAGCTTTTTCATCTCTACTCCTCCTTAATTATTTTTCTACAGGTATATACTTATCAAGGTATTCTTCCACTGTTTCCATATATTCTTTATAAATTTTATCATCATTTTGAAGTCCGTGTCCTGAATGTGTTGCTTCAAAATATTTATAATCTACATTATTCTCCAATAATTTTATTATTTAATAAACTTTACTCTTTTATTATAAATAAAAACTCTTACCTGCATATTTTAATACAAGTAAGAGTTTTAATATCTTATAACATTATTCTATTTACAATTTCAGTAAAAACAGCATTTATTTATGATACGGTTCTCCGTAACTACTTTAAATGAAGTTTTTCCATTTTATTCTTGTGTTTATTTTCTACATAATTATGGTATAATTCTAAAGTACAATTAGTTAAATGTGGGCTACTGGTATCACTCACCTTTCTTGTGAAAGGAGGTGATACTAATGAGTAACGATGATTTAATGTTACTATTTACAGCAGGTATATTCTTAATAGCATTATTGACATTTATAGTGTTACTTATAGAAAAAATCTCAAAAAAATAGTAGCCCCACATCGCAATTGGAAAGCTACTATTTTTTAATCATATTAAATTATAGTGATATCAGTTGCCTAAACAACTTTAATTGTATACTATAGGGTGTTGGTAGCACCCTATTTTTATTATCTTCATTTCTTATTTATATTATATCAAATTTTTATAAAAAATAAACACCTATATTTTTTATATTATTCTAATCTTTTATCTTCTGAATAATTTTCAGTCTTTCATTTATCATTTTAACATCTGTTTTATTTTCACTGATAATAGTAATTAAACAAATAGCTGCAACTATAATATATAATGAAATAAATATTACTTGTATTAAATAATCTTCATTTAATATCCCTAAATACATAAAACTCCCCTTTAAAATTAATAAAGTAATTATTAAATGTATAAATCCCTTTATTACTAAAGACATATTTTTTATACTAAAAATTATTGTACTAGATGAGATAATAAATCCAGCTACCATAATTATACATGTATATTTTATAATCTCACTTATTTGTATTGTTATTTGACTTGTCCCCGTTACAACTAATACACCTAATAACATACTAATAATAGCAATTAAACTTATTATTGCTCCTGCTATTCCCCTTTTTAATATCTCTTTTATCATCTAAGTCACCTCATATATCTAATATCTTTTTTACTTTTTCAAATATCTTCCTGATATATATTTTTTTCACCATTTTTAAAATTAATTGTTATCATACCATTAATACTAGCTTCTAAATTTTCTATTTTATAAATATTGACATAAGACCAATCTTCTTCATTTTAAACTTCTCCTTTCTAATAAAAATAACTCCTACATACTTTTAAATATGTAGGAGTATTATAACTATAATATATATTTATGAATTGTCTTTATTTCAAGTAATACTAATATTAATTAACTATTTAGGTTACTTAAATTTTGATTTAATTTTTTAAAACTATTTAATACTATAATTATATATTCTATAAAATAGATATCTGCACTAATATTTTATTCTTTCGTCCAATCCTTAATAAATAGTGTATCTTTATCTGATAGACTAATAACTTTCTTCGCATATAATATACTTTGACATTCGTTAGTAAATTTATTAATCTCATCTATTGCTATAAAACATTGCTTCTTCTCATTATTATATATTTCTATTATTTTTGCCATAGGTAAATTTCCTATATTTTTAAACATTACACTATCATGTATTATAAACGGCAGTATGGTTAATTTTAAAATACTTATATCAAATATAATTAAGTTAGCATACCCTCTAGCAGTACCTGTATTATCCGGTAAAGTTAAGAAATATTCTTTTTCTTTTATTTTAAATATAGGATATTTATTTTCTTCACCATATATATATTTATTTAATTCCTTCATTTTATTATTTATTTTAACTTCAATATTATATATTATATCTTTTTTAGTACTTACTAAATCAGCTTCTTTCCTATCCTTATCTTGTTTATCAGAAATATATTCTTCATACACATTATTCTCTTTCTTCTTTTCATTTAATTTGTTTATTAATTCTACAAGGGGTTCTAATAACTTATTAGGAATATCTTTTATAGCATCTGTATCTAGTATTTTCTCTTCAATCATTTGAACTTGTTGTTCTACCTCTATTAATTTCTGATCTAAACTTTTTTTAGCTTTATAAAACTCTTCTAGTAAAATATTATTTATTCCCTTATGAAACTCTTCTATCTCTTGTAATTTCTTAATATTTACTCCTTCAAAATACTCTTGTAGAGGCTCAAAACTTTTCTTTTTAATTTGTAAATTACTTTCTATATTCCTATTTACCCTTTTTAATTTGCTTATAATCATTTCTTTTTGCTTCTTAGCTTCATACAGTTCATTTTGAGCTTCTTGATAATTTACATCTAAAAAATCATTAAAGCCAATAGAAAGATTTAGTGCTACTTCGTTTAACTTTGTTGAGTTTGTTTCTATAAATTTTTTATTAGCCTCATACTGCTTAGCTGTAGGTTTCTTTATATATTTATATCTATTTGCACTATTGATTATAGAAATTTTTTTATCCAACTTTTTAATATCTTTTTCAATATCTTCAATTACCTTATACATATTAAATAATTTTATTAACAAATTAACTCCATCTATTTCTTTAGAGTTTATAACTGATTTTAATGGTTTTGAATTAAAAAAATTATCTTTTTGTGCTATTCTTGAAAATACACCTACACAAGAACGGAATTTAACTGAATCATTTTCTTTCATATACATCTTATGTAAGAATTTTTTATAATCCTCTCTACTCCATGAATCTATATTAGTAAAATTTTCATTACATACTTCAACTACTTTGAACTCTTTTGTGCTTCTTCTAAAATAGTATTGTTTACTATTAAATTCTAATATAAATTCAAAAAAATGATGACCTAAATTCCTAACTGTATCTTTATTCTTCTCAATATATGAACTACCTCCAAAAATAAAATCTACAATCATTAATAATGTTGATTTTCCAATAGAATTTGACCCTTGATCATCTCCTAAAACGGTATTTAATCCTTCATGAAAAAAAATAGGTCCTTTTCTAAAAACACTACTTTGTATCTGCTTCAACATATATTTTCCCCCCCTCAACATATTTTATTTTATTTAATATATATAAAATATCTAACACATATATATATTCCTGAACTTCATTAAAATGATTTTCACATAATTTATAAATTTCTAAGATATCTCTCTTTCCTTCTAAAATAATATTTAGTACTATCGGTAACTTAGATAGAATTGATTCTTCATATGTTTTAAGTTTATTTGGAAATATCATTACGAAAACACCTCACAATTTTGTACAAAAAAACTTGCTATAATAGTACTTGCAATTCTACTTTTCTTTCCTGTTCGTTGATGTATCCACTCAACAATTTGTTCAAATATAATAGTTTGATTGTTATTTATTTTTTTTATCTGTAAATAAAAAACTTTTATTTGTAACGCTATAATATCAAATATACCTTCATCATTATTATCTAACTCTATAAATTTATTTTTTATCTCTGGAAAGAATATTCTAACATAGTTTTCTATAGTTATTTTAGTAATAAGCTCTAGGCTATCATCAGCTTTTTCATCTATCCTCATAGCTGACATTACTAACTCCTCTTTAACAGTATTACTTTGTGAACAACTTCTAGCCAATAAATTTAATACCACATTTATCTCATCATCTATAGCATAATTTCCATATAATTCTCTACACTTACGTTCTATAGTTGCCTGTTTCTTTATTTTAACTAAATTCCTATATTCCTCTACCGTTGTATATTTATCATGCTTAGTATGACAAGTTGGACATAACATTATTACATTTTCTATATCATCTACATCATCTGATAATCTCTCCTCATTTTTAAGTAGTTCCATCTCGTACTCTGAAGGACTATGTGGATAAATATGCGCTATTTCAAATAAATTAATAGTTCTTTTACCCTTCTTTTTAATTAACTTTTCTCCACAAAGTGGACACATTTCATCTACTTCAAATAGCAACAATAACTTCTCATCTGGTGTATACTTTTTTCTTTTATTTTCTTGCTTATATCCCACATGCTTCTCCCCCTATTGTATAAATTGTAGTTTATATATATTTTACCATATTATCAATTTCAAAGCATTTTCTATCACACTGTTATTTCTTGCCTAATATATTTATTAAAATTATTCAAAAACTTATTTATATAATAAATAATCCTCTACAATCGAATAATATGTTATATTGTAGAGAGTACCCTTATGGCAGTGAAACATAATTATCTAATCACCTATATTTAACTATCCAAATTTAGCAAAAACCTCACTTATTTATGATACGGTTCTCCGTATAGGTATCAAATGAGGTTTTTTTTTAGATTACTAATTTCACAAAGTTATTATCTCCCTATTTTGTAAAATAAATAAAAAGTAACTATTGCCACGCTCACTTCCTGATATAAATTTTATAGTTTTAAACCTTCAAATCCGTTGTTATAACTAGCTTTATGAATTCAAAAATTTTATACTTTTCTGTACATTAAAAAGGAATATCTATTACTGATATTCCTTTTTGCAGTTCTAAGTAATTAATTATCTTACTATTTATATTCTTTATTTTTCTACTTCCTCTATCGGTTTTCTTCCTAAGTATACAAACTCCATTAATGATTGAAATATTTCTTCTTCTTCTGAAAAAACATTTATATCTTTATATAAATTATAATACTTAATGGCACTTTCAAAATCATGATACATTTTTCCGCCTTCATTTATTCCAGTTCTTTCATCCTTAATTTTATCATACAATAAATCATACATATTAGTATATCCACCAAAATTTATAGAGAATATATATTCTCCTGGGCTTATCTCTTTACCAACTGTTGTTATATATTCTATAATTTGTTTTTCGTTTGGATAAGGAACTGAATTTATAGCATCTTTATTAGCCTCTATCCAGTCATAAGCATCTTTTTTACTATAAGCTTTAATTATTGATAATACCAATTTATCTAGTATTTGTAGCTTATTTTTATGTTTATCAAATAAATAAATCCATGTTTTATATCTAATAATTGGTGGCAAAAGAGAAAATCTCTCTAAAATACTATTAGAAAAATATTTATCTTTCTGATATTCTAAAAAATACCTAATAAATATCAAGGCATATAAATCTAAAATGGCTTCTTCGACCTTTTCTATTTCTTCATTTGAAAATTCATCTGTACGCTTTGTATGAGTTCCATCACATCCAAATGGATTAATTATTTCTATACAATTAATCAAATATTGACTTAATTCTTCTCCTAAAATATTCATTCCTTCTTTTACCGCAGTATTTCTTGAATTATTTCTTACATTCCCTAGCGTCAAAGACTCTGAGCTTCCAATATTTAATATTTTTCTTACCATTACTTCAGCATGTTTTCTAAGTCCAGCCATTTTCCCCATATTGGATATTTTAATATAATTTATATCATTTAATAAGTTACTTATTAATATCTTATATTCATTATCATTAAAATTATTCATCAGTTACTCCCCCTAAAGTTTAAAGTTTTATTATCCATATTTAAAAAATTCATCTTATTTTTTGATTGAATCCAAACTTTTCATAAAATTTTTTATCATAGCTATTGAGATTCTATTTTTAACAAATAGCTCTACATAATAACCCCTAATAAATTCTAATTTATCCAATAAACACCCTTATACTATAAATATAATATTTATAAAAAATAATTTCAATATTCTATTTTTGTTAATTTATATTTATATAGCAATATCTAAATTCAATGTACTTACCCCAACATTTCTTAACATAAAAGAAGAAGGAGCATCCTTTATAGATACTCCTTCTTCTTTACTTATATAATCAACCAAGTTATCATTTATTTTTAGTTTTATTGAATCTATCTCCCTTGCTTCATTTATAGTTATTTCTGATATTATCATATGAAGCAATTTCTTCTGTTGCTCTCTAGTTGCACTCTCTGTTAGAACTTTACTAAAATTCTCTAGTATGCTCTTTATGAACTCATAAGGTATTTCTTCACTTACATCATCCGAAAGTGTAACTAGAAGTGGTTCTTTTTCCTCTTGAAGACTTTTAGCTCTCTTGTTTAGCTCATCTTTTCTCTCCTTGAACTCTTCCTTAGATATTATCTCTTCTTCATATGCTTCAAAAAGCTTAGTTTTCTTCCTATCTATCTTTTCAAGCTCCTTATCTATTCTTTCTAGCTCTTTCTTAGCTGGACTTATCTTTTTATGTCTTTCTTTATTAATGTTATTTACTATAGATTTAACCATTTTCTCATTAGAAAGTAATTCTGAAATCCTATTGAATACATATTCATTAGCTTTATCAACTCTTATTGTATTAGAATTACATACACTTGTACCTTTATTCTTCCATGCTCCACAACAGTAGTAAGCTATTCTCTTCTTAGTTCCATCAGCTAACTTATTAGTAGTTCTTGAAATCACCATACCAGCCCCACACTTAGGACACTTTAGTATTCCTGTTAGTGGATACTCACCATCATATATTCTTGAAGGTTTACCTTTCTTACTTTCCATTATTGCTTGTACCTTATCCCATAACCCTTCATCTATTATAGGTTCATGTATTCCATCTGTTATTATTGGATTAGCATTTATATTTCTTCTTCTTTTCTCTGACCAATTTTGTCTTACATTATATCTAACCTTTCCTATGTATACTGGATTAGTTAGAATTTCTCGTATTGAACCTACTGAAAAATCATTTCCTTTCTTAGTCTTATAACTTAGCTTATTTAGTTGATTAGTAATAGCTTTATATCCCTTCCCATTAACATATTCATTGAAAATAAACCTAACTGCTTCTGCTTCTTTCTCATTTATTGTTAGTCTATTCTTTTTTCTTTTAGCTCCTTCTTGATTCTCAACAGGAACTAGGTCATACCCTAAAACTCTACCTCCACACCATTCTCCTGATTTTGCTTTTGCACACATCCCCATCTTTACATTTTGAGCTATAGTACCTCTCTCAAACTCTCCTATCAATGCCATCATCTGAAATTGCATTTTTCCAGCTGGTGTATCTGTTTCAAATGGCTCTGAATATGATTTGAATGTTATATCATTCTTCTCTAATATGTCAACTATCTTTAATACATCAGCTAACTTTCTACTTATACGGTTTATCTTCCATGAGATAACCATATCAAACTTTTTTTCTTCTGCATCTTTTAATAACTCTTTCAAAGCTGGTCTATTTTTAATATCTTTCCCACTAATCCCTCTATCTGAATAACACTTATACACTTCATAATTGTTTTTCTCTGCCCAACTCCTTAGTAATCTTTCTTGTTCATCTATACTATAACCTTCTTCAGATTGCTCTATAGTACTAACACGAGTATATAGAGCTAATCTTTTTCTTGCATTCTCATCTTCTATATTATTAAGTAACTTCTTTAAAACCATTTTATATACCTCCAATTTTCATGTTTTCTCTAATCAAATTTATAATATATACTTATCATCTTAGTTTATAACGGAAAATATCGTTATTATTGAAATAACAATAACAACGATATTTTCAATCATTTAATTAATCTCTCCAAGTATAGAAGTTACACACTAATTTAAAATTACCTATTTTAACATTACATAACTTATTGCGTATACTATTCACCATAAATCTAACATGTTCTTGGATTTCACTTACTGTTCTCATGAATATAGTTTCACCTGTAAAATAATCCATAGTAATTTTCTTTTCTGCTATCTTGACATTACTTATACATGAGTTAAACTCCATATGTAATTCATCTAATGATACTTCTTCTGTAATAGCTTCAATTGGAACTATTATTGTATATGTATCTATTGCCATCTCATCTCTCCCTTTTCCATTTTCATTAATATCAATATCAAAGTTTATTAATACGTTTTCTTTAATTATTTCATTTATCATGTTCATCTTCTCCTTTTGAATTGGTTATTTATTAATATATACCTATTATTTTTAACAGAGTAACTGGTTTAGATTTACTTAACTATATAACTTGTCCTATTTAGTTTCATCATTTATCTCTATCTCTCCAGTATTATTAAAATTTTCTACTGTAAATCTTGGGTTAATTATCACCTCTAAGTTATCGTATTCAACTGGTAAACTATCACTTAGACATCCTGTATCAAATATCCATTCATTAAACCCTATACTATCTACATACTCTAAAAATTCTTCAATTAATTTAATATAGTTATTATAATCAAGAATGACTTGACATCTCATCGTCCACCACTCTACTATAAGTCCACAACTAGTTTTGAATATTGCACTTGGTACTATAGATAATCTCTTAAGTTTATCTATTACTTCATTTATATTTTGATTAGGTATTTTTATTGACAATCTAAATAAAAGTTGTTCCATAGTATACATATGCCTTCCATCTCCTTTCTCTATGACTTCTTTAGCTCTTTTCATTTCTCTATCTTTCATCTTAATTTCTCCTTTTAGATTACAGTTTTTTAAATTTATCAGTATTGCTTGTGCTAGTCATTTTAGATATAAAATTAATTATTATTTCTGAAAGTAAATCTATTACCTCATTACTGTTATTATTGGAACTCATAATTTTTTCTCCTTATTGTACACTTTTTAGTAATGATAATCTTTCATCCAGTTTATAAACCATTCACTAGCCATTATTTCTTCTTGTTCTCTTCTTGTTATATCTTCTTCTATAATTTCTCCATATATTGAATTTTGTAAATTATTATTTCTTACTGCATTATTTAAACTCATTTACTATACTCCTCTTACATTTATTTCACTAAGCATTGAACCAACATAGCACAATGCTTAGTGATTTAATATACTTATCAAGTACAATTAACTTACTGTTATTATTGCTACAACATTGTCCTCATATTTAACATATTCAACATCAAAAAATGTAATAGAAGTCTTATTACTGAAATCTAACTTATATAAATCTGTTATTTCCTTAACTATTCCTGCTGAATAAATAACTCCCTTAGACTTTAAAACTTTTATATTTATGTAATTATCATTATTCGGTAGTTGTTCACCTATAGCAATTTTATCCTCTGAAAATGACATTACTATCCTTTCTGGCTTATTTAACTTCTCCATTATTTCATTAGACACTATTATTCTTTTTCCAGTCTTAGAATTTATTATTGACATTACTCCTGCTTCAGCAATACCTTTATTTATAGATTTACTTTCTGATGGTTTAAATGAATCTAAATCTATACTTTCTTTAATCTCATAATCATCTTCAACTAATTCATTATTACTACTTACCATTTTATTATCCTCCTTATTTTTAGGTCTTAGCTTTGGTGCTGGTCTCCTTGCTCTTAATGCTGCTACACCTGTCTTTTTTCCTATAACCATTTCTGACATTTCTATTCCTCCTTTTAAATTAATATGACTTAGTAAAATCTAAGCCACCTTATAAATGTTAAATTCCGATAAATTCCTCATATTCATTACCAAATGTAACTTCATTTTCATTTACTTCTACCTCTTGTGTATTATTAAAGTTACTTGCTACCTCTGCTCTTCTCTCTTTCACCATTTCTATAAAATTCATACCTAACATCCCATTTCTTCTCTTTAACTCATCTCTTGCTTTTTGGTACTGTATGAACTCCTCTGCTTCTTCTAAACTATATACATTTATTACATTTAAGTATCTCCCACCTCTAACTGACTCATAATCAAGTTCTACTACAATCTCCTTATCAAACATTTCACAAAAGGGGAAATCTACATACTCATCTATCTTATGCTCTAATCCTACCGCTTTAACAAACTTATAAAAGAGATACTTATTATATGGTGATACCATAATATATTGACTTAGAGATACTCCATTCTTTAAAAGAATTTCTAAGTTTCCACATTCAAAAATATCTCCTTTTTTAGTTTTCTTGAGTCCTCTAGACTTAAAGTCTTTTATCTCTCCTAGTTGTAGTCCTCTTGATAAATCTACTGCTTTACCATCTTTTGTTAAAATAGCCATATAATCGTCTCCTTTGTAATCGTTTTCTTTTCTTTTTGCATTTTTATACAGTTGCTTTTCTTTTTATTATAAATATAGTCTATATTCATATTTATGCATTTGCATTTTATTAACTTACAAATTTATTATAACAACTTTTAGATATTGTGCAAATCGCTAAAATTCCATTTTACTGGAAATTTCAGTATTATAATTCATTTGAATTTTCCCTTATGATTTGCCATCGATGACTACATTTCCTACCTTAAAAAACTTTATCCTCTTTTCACTCCAGGAACTCCTTAACTCGATAGCAATCACTGCTAAAGTATTGATTTTACTTGCTTTATCTCACTTTTACTTTTAATTACATTTTTGCATTTTGAATATTTATTCAAATTTTTATATTTATTTTGAATAAATATTTTTTTTATTTTTTTAATCATACTATTTAATCTTTGAACTAACCCGTTCTTTCCAAGAACGTTATCGATTGTTTTACACTTTTTTACTTCTGAATTGTAATCGAAGTTAATATCATTTTTTCTTCCCACAAAACTCTTCTAAATTTATACAGTATAATATTCTAAATATACTAACTAATCACACAAAAAAAATAGATAAATTTGTGTAAAAACAAATTTATCTACTCTCCTAAAAATCACTAAATACTTATTAAAAATCTAATAAATATTTAGTGAAATTTTATTTAATTTGTATTCTTCATAATTTTAATCTCCTTTTGGATTATAACCTTTATGTTTTAATATTATACGCTCCTCATTTTTATCAATTATATATTCATAGTTATCTAAATCACTTTTAGATATTACACCAAGAAACATTGAACTTAACGCAAGTGGTATTGTAAAAGGACTCATTCCAGCTGTAACCACTCCACTTACTATTGCTGTATTTCTTCCTACCTTAGACATTGTCTTTCCAACACTATTCAATATTTTTTTATAATCCTTCTGCTCCATTTCATGATATAGTTCTCCCTCTATATATATTAAATTATATTTTTTCTTTAAATAATATTCTAAGTGCTCTTTTGTAGTAACTATACTTGGATTAGCTTCTTGCTTTGTTTTGCGAATATATCTATTGGTTTCTTTTTCTCTATAGTTACCTACAATATCTGCTTTTAATAATCCTATTTTTGCTTTTACACCTGTTTTCCACACATCAAATCCCATTTAACTATCTCCTAATAATTTATTATTAAACTAATTCTAATCCATTAGCATTATTCATTTTCCCTGTAAATATCTGAACTGCATCTATAATTGCCCATATCCAACAGCCCCATAATACTGGTGCAAATAAGAACATTGCTATAGCAAATAAACCTAATTGTATAAATCCTATTTCCTTATATCCTAGATAAAATCTATGTATTCCCATTGAACCTAAAAATACTGCTAATAGTCCAGCTACCATTTTATTATTGGTATTGCTTCTACTCTTACTTGCAACACTCTTTAATTGGTCTGCTATGTTATTCATTGCTCCTTTCAATCTTATTCCACAATTTAAACATACTTCTGCACCTTTATTTTTAACTTCTTGTCCACAATCAGGACAGTAATTCTCACCTTGCCCTTTGTTAGTTCCACATTTTATACATATTACTGCCCTTGGATTATTTAATTCTTCTCCACATTGTCTACAATACATTTCTTATGTACCTCCATTTTAATCGCTCTTTTTTTTATTCCATTCTTATTTATTACCTTTTGTAACCAATTACAAGTGTATCCTAAGTTTCTTGATATCTGTTTTAAGTTCTTTCCATTATAGTGTTTATTTAGATAATCTATTACATATTTTTCTGAATATAATCTCATCGGAAATGTTATCTGTTGACCTTTATAACTTTCATATACTTTTAGAGTTATATCATGTCCTAGAACCTCAACCATATCTTTATAGATACCTCTGTAATTCTCACTCTTTTTACTCATGTTTTCTTGTTCCATCAACTCCTTTTCTTTCACATTAAATATTACCTCCATTAAAAAGTTTTCATAAGATTGAAAAGCCAATGGATTTTACAAGGAAAAATCACTTGGCTAATCTAAAAAGAGTTAATGCTTCCTTCCTTAGAAACATTAACTCTTTTTCATATTTATAATATATATTTGATTGTATAATTTAAAACGGTTTATTTATCCCTTTTTTTGTTGTTTTTATATTGAGTGCTATTATTTATTCTCGCTTCCTAGAATCTTTGTTTTATAGTATGTTATTGTTATTTTCTGATGTATTTTTCTTTATTGGTACATCACATTTTTTATCTCAGTCTATTGTTATGATTTTATTATCTATTGTAATTTGTTAGACTTTCTTAATTCTATTTATGTCAATTGGTATAGTTATTATATCTTCTTCATCAACTTCTTTTGTTGTTATATTATCTTAATTGTATCATTATATATTGATTAGATTTTCTTCATCTTATTGTATATATTTCTTATTACTTTATATCTTCTTTATTATCATTAGCTTTAATTGTTATAATCTTTAATTGTTACTTTATATTATTGAAATTTCTTAATCAATTATCTTTAACTTGTTATATTCTTAATTATCTTCTCATTGTAATCTTATTATTATATACTTCTTTCTATCATTTTTATTTATTATATTTACTCTTATCATTCTTTATTATTTATTTTATTATTTATTTTATTATTTATTTTATTATTTATTTTATTTTTTATTGAAATAGATTTTTATTAATCTATTTCAATTCTTATTTTTATTATAAGGCTTTAGCCCCCCTATCCCCCCGTTACTCTTTCCAAGTCCCAAGTCCTTAGTTCCTTATTCCCTAGTTCCAAGTTTCATTATTTTTATGTTTTATCATTTCAATTCTTTTTATTTTTGAGTGAATTTAGATTTTTCCTGTACATATTATATGTTATGACTTATCCTTGATTTTAAGTGGAATTATTGAGCCTAGGATTTCCTATGACTTCAACATCTCATAGTCTTTCATGCCTTGTTATCCTAGCTTGTATAGTTATGAAGCTATTATTTACTGATTTATCTTTATTGCTTACCATCTTATTTAGAAAACATTCAATTTATCCTCTCTTCGCAGTTTTTCATTCCTATCGCTACATTTCTTCACATTTTCTAAAATCTCTGTTTTCTGATGTGTTAACGTTGCTTTTTAGATGTACTTAGATTGATTGTAGTTACAGTTTTTCTATTTACCCTACTTTCAAGATAAATCATATCTTTACTTAGGCTTCTTCTATGTCTTTCTACTCAATCTTATTACTTCTGAAAATATCATCACTATCGTTATATCGACACTACTATTACAACGATATTTTCTAGTAGTTTATTATTTTTATAAAAAAAATCAGCTTATTGTTATAATATCATCACAATTAATCTATTATTTTATTTATTGTGATGATATTATATTTCATACTACTTATTACTTGTTGATTCTATTGTTGTAGCTACAACTGTTAGTATTGTTCCAACTACTTTTATTACTGTTATAATATCCATAACTTTCTCCTCCTATCTCTTATACGTGTATATGTATGAGTAACTATCTTTTATGGGTATTAACTTTATTACATACTTACCTTCTTCAAGCTCTATATACACTAGAGTTTCTTTATCATAACCTGTACCATTACATAGCTCTACAACTTTATTGAACTTTTCTATGAATGTGAATTGAATGTAATTAAGTTCTTGTTGTAACTTCTTTAGGTCTATTAACTTCCTATCATTCATTTCAATTATTAATTCTCTAGGATTCCATTGATTAGATAGCCTTCAATCATAGAAATCGAACCTCATTACTCCAAGAAGTTCTTTACTATCATACTGAAAATATTTATATTTGCTTAACTTATTCATACTTCTTCACCTTCTATAATTGTTAATATTCTCCAGGAAATAACATTGTAGAAAATTCTTCTCCACTATCTATTACATAAACTTTAATCTCATCATCTATCTTAATATCTTCTAGCTCTATTTCATATGTACATGAGTATTCAGGAACTTCTTGACTTTGACTTATTACAATCTTATTTCCTTCTTTTCTTATCCTGAAAACCTGTAAGTAATCCAGTTCAACATTTCCTTCATCTTTTAGCTTATCAAGCATAGACCATATCATTAGTTGCAACCTTATATCTACTTCCTCATTTACTCCTCTAGTTACATATCTATTATCTTTCTTGAACATCTCTCTTTATCTCCTTATTATTGGTTTCTCAATCTTTATCTAAAAAGCAAAAAGGCTATACCTTATTAACTAAGATATAACCTCTTAACAATCTATTTCAGAATATAAATATTTATTATATTCATCTTCATATATGGTTTCTGGATCAAGTCCTAATAGCTCTTCAATATTACTTCCTCTAATTAAGTCATCTATTACATTTTCTTTACTTGTTTGCTCTATCCAATATTCAACTAGTGAGTCCTTATCTATTAAGGAATCAACATATATTGCATCATCAAGAAGTTCATCTAATAACCTTCTTGCAACATCTTTTAGATTAGCTGAACTTTTATAAATTATGCTATAATCATCAATCATTACATAACCTTGTTCATCTAACTCATTACACCAATTTATAACATGACCTATTGATAATTCTTCTAATCCCTTACTTTTTAGATTTTGGTACATAGAAATTACCCTGTCATCAACCTCATTTTCTCCGACTTCTTTTGCTATCTTTACTGACCTACTCCAATCATTTAGGAATTCCTCTTTTAACTCTTTATTTATACTGTTTATTAATTTTTCTACACTACTTATTTCTTCTGTTGTTATGCTCTTATATTTATCTAATACTTTCTTAATTTCTCTTATTACATATTGTTGTATTATTGAAGAAATTTCTTCATTAACTGTAATGAACACATTATCTTTATTAAACATTTATACTCCCTCTTTCTATAATTTTATTTAAATGTAAAAAGTCTTAATCACTATACTTGTAGCAATTAAGACTTTTAGATTTGGTTTATTTCTTGCTTTAACATTTCAATGAATCCTTCTGAAAATACTTTTCTACTTATTGACTCTTTTATTAACTCTATTAGTTCTAGCTCTGTTACATCAAGACTTCTTGGAATGTATGTTTCATCACCTCTTCTAGTTACCTTGTAGACACAGAACCTTACTTCGTCTCTCTTTAGTTCTTTGATGTAGATTTTCTCTATTGAGTATGTATACTCTCCCTCTCCAACTTTTCCTTGGCTTATTATCTTACAATACTTAGTTTCTTTGATTACCTTCTCTTCATTCTTCTTACTCATGTTATTCAATCTCCCTATCTTATTCTATTAGGAATTTAGAAAGTTCTTCTGTTGTTACTACTACTATCGCATAATCACTTGAAAGTAAAAATAGTGAAGAAGTCCAATCAACTCCTTCACTACATTCAACGATATCAGTATATTCTGGTACTAACCCTTGTAACTTATCTTGTTTCAGTATTTCCATATCTACAATATTTTCTACTATAACTACATATCCACCTAACTCAGCTTCTATATCCCTATTCTCTCCATAGTTTTCATTTAGTATATCTATTGTTGCTTTTATACTTTCAATTACTTCTGATGGTATATTATTTAATTTTTTAAAATATTTCTTTAAATAAATTTTTTTCATTCTATATTTTCTCCCTTCTAAAAATATAAACTCTTACTTATGTTTATATAAACATAAGTAAGAGTTTTATCTATATATATAATATATATTTATAAATTTAATATAATACACTTTATATTATAGCTTGGACTATTTCTAGTTTTAGCTCTTCTGAATATTCATCTTCATATATTAACGATTGAATTATTTTGTAAAGTAACTTTCTATCAACCTTTCCTGAAGCAACATGAATGCTTATATTTTCCATCTCTCTAGCAAATCTAGAAACTAAAAACACATACCCATTAATCAAAAGAAAATCCATACAGCATGCTAAAGCTATTCTTTTATTTCCATCCTCAAAACAATGATATTTATTTAATGAAAAAAATAAGTAAGTTAATTTATCTTCAATTTCTGGATAATAGTCATCATTCTTTACTTGTTCAAGTATTCCTTCTACCTTTCCAAAATCTAAAACTCCCTTAGCTCCTCCACCACTAACATCTACTACCTTTTCATAGACCCCATATAATCTTTTAATATCTGTATATACCCACTTATCGCATATAGTCTGCATAATTAATACTCCTTAAGTCTCTTAAATACATCTTTTGCTTCTTCTAATCTTTCTTGTAATTCTTTACTCTTTTCTCCTATAAATCTTTCATAATCATCTTTTTCAAGTGGAGTTATATATTCTTGAAGTTGTAAATGTAATGCATCTCTAAAAACTAAATCTCGACTAGCCATTTTATTTCTAGCCTTATCTAATAAAGGTTTTTGCCTTGGATGTTCATGAAATTTTTTAAAAATTCTATCTACTTCCATCTGATTTAGCTTTCTACCTTTTTCCTCAAAGCTAAGCTTCAATTCATATGCTAATCCTGCTTCATAAGATGCTATTAAATCTAATATTTCTGAATAAAATGTATCTCTAATTCTATCATTCTTGCTCAAATTTAATATTTTTTTATATTCATCTGCTTTTTCTTTAAAAATGTTTTTATATATAACATTTGTATACATTCCATATTTTATTGGTCCCATATTCACATAGTTATTTAACGCATCAGTAAAATCTTTTCTATAATTCTCTTCATTAAACCATGATTTTAAAAACTCATTATCCCTCTGATTTATATATTTTGTATTTCCACCAGACTTCTTATTTATCACATCTATTACTATATCTAAAATTACACTTCTTACTTCTTTTGCTTTTTCACTCTCAGTTAATATCATTGAAATATTCAATAACGCTCTAAAACTAAATATTCCAAGTACGGTTACTTTGCTACCGACATTAATGTCGGTACCACCATATGATTGTATTATTTTTTTAAACTCCTTTAATTCTGTCCCCCTCAAAATTCTATATCCATTATTTTGTAATTCATCTTTATTAAACTCAATACATCTCTCTATTGTTCTAATATCTACATTAAAATATTCTGCAATTTGTTCCTTTGTAAATATCATATCTGTATTATACTGAATTCCTTCTAATTTTAACTGATTCTGAATTTCATAAATTGCATAGTCATTATTTAAAATATTTTGTCTTGAAATTTTTGAAGTTGTTAAATCACCCATCTGTACTTACTCCTATAAAACATTTATTTTACATATATTTCTATTATATTTTTTTCATTTTCATATTTCAATGAATAAAAAAAATAAATGCTATATGCATTTATCTTTTAATTAAGCTTATTTACAATTTAAGTAAAAACCTCATTTACTTATGATACGGTTCATTCTTCATTATTCTAAATGCTCTATAAATTTGTTCTAAAAGCATCACTCTAAATAATTGATGTGGAAATGTCATTTTAGAGAAACAAATTTTATGATTAGCTCTTTTTATAACATTTTGAGATAGACCAAGGCTTCCTCCTATAACAAAGGCTATATTGGAGTTTCCCATTACACCTTGTGTTTCAATAAACTTAGAAAATTCTTCAGAAGTCATTTGTTTTGCATTTAAATCCATAGCCACCACAAACATATTATCTTTAATCTTAGAAAGAATTAATTCCCCTTCCTTATCTTTTATCTGAAGTTCTTCTTTTTCTGAAGCATTATCAGGTGTTTTTTCATCTGGTAGCTCTATTATATCAACCTTACAGTATCTTCCTAATCTTTTAGTATATTCATCAATAGCTAGCTTTAAATATTTCTCTTTAAGCTTTCCTACTGAAATTATTGTTATGTTCATCATTTTTCCTCCTTAATCTATACATTATTTAACTGTATAATCTACATTAATTATAGTAACTTTATCATCAATCTTATTTTTCTTTGGAACATGTACAGTAAGCAAATTATCCTTAAACACAGCTTTAATACTATATGGATCAACATTTCCTACATAAAAATCCTTTATTTCTTCATTTTCCGGCCCTATAATTGTTACTGAAAAATTTTGCCCATTAGAAAAAAACTGATTTCTTTTAACCTTTATGGTTACATAGTTATTATTGTAATCTACATCAATATCTGACTTCTTAACTCCTGGTAATCTTCCACTTATTATATATTCTTTTTCCCTTTCACTAAGATTTATATCTAAAGATGCCATATTTTCTATTTCATTTATCATATTATTAACAGTTTCATTATTTAAAACGCTATCAATAATACTATCTATAAAATCACTATTCATTAAGGTATTAAAAGTTGTCTGAAACACATATGGAAATATATTAAACATTTGTCTTTCTCCTGTCTTTGAAACTCTTATTATAATTTATTTAAAAGTCTCATTAAAGTTGACAGTAAAAGTAATGTATTTCTTATTCAATACATAGATTTCGATAAATATTAGCAAAAAGAGATTTGACATACATCAAATCTCTTTTATAATTTATATTACTTTCCACAGCATTTCTTATATTTCTTACCGCTTCCGCATGGACAAGCATCGTTTCTACCAACTTTGTTATCATTGATAACCATGTTTGTTGTCTTGTAAGCTTTTTGAATTTCTTTTCTCTTTTCTACTGAGAATATTCCATCCCATTGTGGTAATGTATAAAGGTAGTTAGCTTTAGCTTCTAACATATTGAAATATAATTTTTCTAAATTAACATCTAAAGTTAATTCTGTATTTTCATCTAAAGTCTCTAAATCATATGAATTATTTAAGCTATCATTGATTCCATCAACAAATCCCATGATGAATTCCACTGAAGTTTCATATTTTTTAGCCAAATCAGCAATTGTAGTCTTTACAGCTTCTTTGTGGTTAGCTAATAAATCTTTGTATATTGCTGTTTCAACTTTTGTATATTCAGCCCAAAAAGCTTTTTCTCCCTTAGTTTTTACATATTCTACAACCATTTCTGTCCATTGTGTATATAAACTCATAGTATTTTCTCCTCTTTATTTAATGTTGCTACTAAAATTATACTTTATGTAACATATTTTTTTCAATATTTTTATAACAATATTATTTCACTTGGATTATGTCTACTAGCCAATTGTAAGATGACATCATCCCCTGGCCTTATACCATTTGCAGAAAGTACATCTACAACTGTCTGATAAGCCAAATCAGGATGATTGTTTGTTCCGCTTAAATGCCCTAGCACTATCTGCTTCTTTTTATCATTTTTAAGTAAACTTACAATAGCACTTCCACAATCTTCATTGGATAAGTGGCCATTTTCCCCTAAAACCCTAAGCTTTAATTTATAAGGATAAGGTCCCATTCTAAGCATATTAACATCGTGATTACTTTCTAATAATATAATATCTGAATCAATTATGTTATCTCTTATTTCCTCAGTGAAAACACCAAAATCCGTAACTACACTTGCATTTTTTCCAGCAGAAGATACAGTATATCCTACTGGTGCTATTGCATCATGAGGTATATTAAAAGATCTTATTTCTAAATCATTGATTGTAATAGATGATCTTCTATTCATTATCCTTATATTATGTTCTTTTATCTTTCCTATGTTTTTTTCCATAACAGCCCATGTATTGTCATTAGCATATATAGGAATATCATACTTTCTTGATAAAACACCTACACCTTTTATATGATCAATATGTTCATGTGTTATAAAAATTCCATCTATACTACTTGATTCTTCTCCAATATACTTTAAGGCATCATCTATCTTTTTGCCCGCTAAGCCAGCATCAATTAATACTTTAGCATTATCTGATGCTATAAATATACTGTTTCCACTACTTCCGCTATATAATGAGCAAAATTTCATCTTAATTCCCCCAGAATTATCTTACTACTCTTCTTATGTCTGCTCCTAAGCTTCTGAATTTTTCTTCAATATGAGGATATCCTCTATCTATATGCTCAATATCTACTATTTCTGTTTCTCCATTAGCTATTAGCCCAGCAATAACCATTGCAGCACCAGCTCTTAAGTCAGTAGCAATTACTTTGGCTCCTTCAAGATTTTCTACACCATCTATAATAGCTGTTCTTCCCTCAACCTTTATCATAGCACCCATCTTCTTTAATTCATCTGTATGCTTATGTCTGTTTTCCCATATACTTTCTGTAACTAAGCTTCTTCCTTTTGTTACACTTAATAATACTGACATAGGTTGTTGTACATCTGTAGGGAATCCTGGATATGGTGCAGTTTTTACATTAACACCTCTTAATTTATTATCTACCGTAACTCTTATACTATCATCATCTTCTTCCACAATAGCTCCCATTTCAATAAGCTTAGCACTAATTGATTCTAAATGTTTAGGAATTATATTAGTTATTGTAACATCACCTTTTGTTGCTGCAGCAGCAATCATAAATGTTCCTGCTTCAATTTGATCTGGAATAACACTATAATTGCATCCAACTAATTCATTAACACCTTTTATTCTTATTACATCTGTTCCTGCACCTTTAATATCTGCACCCATTGAGTTTAAGAAGTTAGCAACATCAACTACATGAGGCTCTTTTGCTACATTTTCTAAAACAGTTGTTCCTTCAGCCATTGTTGCTGCTATCATAACATTTATTGTTGCACCAACAGATACTACATCAAAGAAAATGTTTGCTGCCTTTAAGCTTTCTGCTTCCACTAAAACAGCACCATGCTCAATTGTAACTTTAGCTCCTAAAGCTTCAAAACCTTTTATGTGTTGATCAATAGGTCTTACTCCTATTGGACATCCTCCAGGCAATTCAACTTTAGCTTTTTTAAATCTTGCTAGTAAAGATCCAATGAAATAGTAAGAAGCTCTCATTCTTCTCACATCTTCCGTACACGCATTAACAGTATTAATATCTGTAGCATCAATTTCTAAAACATTTTTAGAAGTTTTTTTTACACTGCAGCCTAAATCCAATAAAATTCTTTCCAGGCAATGTACATCCTCTATATCTGGTATGTTATCTATAACACATTTACTTTTACTTGCTAATACAGCTGCAGGTAAAATAGCTACTGCTGCGTTTTTTGCTCCATTTATTTCGACAGATCCTCTTAAAGTTCCGCCTCCATTAATAATTAATGTTTCCATCCTATTCACCCTTACCTAAAATTATATATAATTAATTTATCCTTACTTCGTAAAATATATCCATATTTGCATCAAAAAGACAATTTTTTTCATTTTCATAAAATCAACTCTAACCATTATAACATAAAGTCTATCAGTGTTAACAGGTTTTTTTCTTCCAATATATTGTTTATTTAGCCAATGTAATAACCTTTTGATTTAAACTTATAGTAATTGGTAATATTATTGGTAATGTGATATAATTTATTACAAAGTTTGCATATAAAAATTAGCTTGTGAGGTCATATTTATGAAATATTATTTAGTAGCTTTGTTTGATGATGAATCATACAAAAACTTAAGTCCAATTCAAAAGAATCTTTCTAAGAGGTATAAAGCCAATAGGAATTCTCCTATTCCTTATATTCTTCTAGAGGTATTAGAAAACCCTAACATTGATAAATTAAATCTTGTTATAGACAAAGTTCTTAAACCATATAAATTTTTTAAAGTGGAATTATCTTCAAAAGTTAGTGTGTCTGATACTAGTAAAACTTTAAATTTACAAGTACATGATATAGGATATATTAAAAAATTAAGTAGATTATTATCTGATAACCTTAAACTGCATGGATTTAATACTAAAAGTTTAAATGCAAATGAAAATATTCACCTAACTCTAGCTAATATGAACTACTTTAATAAAGAAGTTAAAAAAATTGATGGACCAACTGAATTAAAGTCTAATTTATCAACTCTAAAAGTTAATAGATTAGAACTTTGGAAGATTTCTAACAATAGAAGAGAAATTTTAATTCAAACATATCCATTAAAGCATTTCTAATAAATTTAAACTTTTGTGAAAAATATTCCATATATAGATATTATGAATCTATATTGGTCTATTTTTCATGGTATTTTTTTTATTTTTTCTAAATTTTCAAAATTTTATTTTTTGTATTCGTTTACTAACCTTTTCAATCGTCAAATGTTTTTGTAAAATATAGTTAGATTAATGATATTATTTTAATATAATCCTATAGGAGGATAAATTATGAACATTTTATCACTTGCAGAATATCAAAAAGATAAATCCGCTAAAAAAATAATAGATACCAGCTTATCTGACTACAAGCTTACTGCCAGAAAGCATTTAGAGTTACAAGTGAAACTTAGTTTTCTAGCTCAAGAAACAAGCTGCTATAAATATTGGATTGATAATAAATCCCAATTAAATCATGATGTTATATTTGAAAAATATATTGATTTTCTAGCCCATGTCATTAATTTAGGGCTTTACAAGAACTATTTGAGTTCCTATGAATTAAATTTAAGACCTAGCGATTACTGCTTAAGTGATCAATTTTTAAATCTATTTATTGATATAAATGATTTGATTATATCCCCTTCAACGGACCATTTTAATACACTTTTAGAAGATGTATTAAGCTTAGGTGTCACTTTAGGATACGATGAAGAACAAATTAATAAAGCTTTCGAATAATATTGGGTATTTGCTTATTGCAAATGCCTTTTTTTAATCTTTAAAATACATTAAATATGAAATTATTTGGCACAATATCTTTGAGGTGATGTAATATGTTTGGTTTTATAAGTGCCATTATTTCTGGTATTGCCATGAGCATTCAAGGTGTATTTAACACTCGTGTAAGTGAAAGGATCGGTGATATGGAAACTAATGTAGTTGTTCATGGTTCTGCCTTAGTCATAGCTATTATCCTAGTACTATTTTGGGGTAAGGGTGACTTTAAATCCATTAAAGAAGTAAATAAACTTTATCTTCTTGGTGGAGTACTAGGAATTATAATTACACTTACAGTGATGCTTAGCATAAAATCCTTGGGAACTACCATAGGAATAGGTACTATTTTAATAGCTCAGCTTGCTGCTGCTGGAATAATTAATGCCTTTGGCTTATTTGGTAGCGAAAAAATATCTTTTTCATTTTCGCAATTTTTAGGTTTAGGATTGATGATATTAGGTATTATTATTCTTAAATGGAGGCATTAGCTTTCTTATTTCGGGTATTCTTCTAATCTATTAACAAATTTAGTCATATTCTTATAATATAATACTAAGATTAATTACAGAGGTATTTTATGTTCTCTTTTAATAAGAAAATTGATCCTGATTTAAAAGCTATTATGGTTTTATATCCTAATAAGAATCATAGAATATTGATTAAATATGCCAAATTTCCAGATTTTATAATAAAAAAAGTTTTGTCTTATAAAGGTATTATCGTAAGAAAAATCGAAAGCTGTAATATTATATGTGTAAAATTGAATTCAAAATCAATAGAAAGATTATTAGAATATCCTGAAATTCAATATATATGTCTTGATCAATATTTATTTCTTTGTGGCATGAGCGTACTGTCAGCCAACAAAATAAGGCTCCACACAAATACTTCTTTAAGCGGCAAAAATATAGGAATTGGTGTAGTAGATACAGGTGTTTATCCTCATAAAGATTTAACTCTTCCTCAAAATCGAATTCATACTTTTGTTGATTTAATCAACTCCTTTACTAACCCTTATGATGACAATGGCCATGGTACTAGCATCTGCGGAATAATTGCAGGCAATGGTGAATCGTCAAATGGTATCTATAAAGGAATAGCTACTAACTCTGAACTTCATGTTTTCAAAGCATTTGATAAGCTTGGTAAAGGATTGGTATCTGATGTGTTATTTTCTATTGAAGAACTTATTCTTTTAAAGGATCAATATAATATACGTATCTTATGTCTTCCGTTTGAATTATTGACCTTTAATAATTTTATATATACTCTATTTGATAATATTTTTACTAAAGCTGTAAACTCATCAATTATTCCTGTTCTTCCTAGTGGCAGTAACAGAGATGAAGCTAGCACCATTACTGGTCCTGCATTAAGTCCACACTGCATAACTGTTGCTGGACTTGATACTTCTGGTGAAACAAAATCATATGCTTATTCTTCTTGTGGAGATGTAAAAAAAGATATCAAGCCTAACTTTTCTGCTGCTTGTGTAGATATTATTTCTCTTAATAGTAATATATCTTTTGTTCCTGAAAAGAATAATATAAAAATGTATGCCCCTAAACTTGATTCCTCTTATAAGTCTTTTTCTGGCACCTCCCTTTCTGCTGCTTTTATTTCAGGTGTATGTGCACTTTTATATGAAAAAAAACCTGATTTAACTTTTGATGATGTAATCTCCATGTTAAAATTAAATGCCGATGTTATGGATATTGAAACCTATAAACAGGGCTATGGTAAAATAAACTTAACTAAACTTCTAAAGTAAAAGGGGATGTCGCACTAAAAATTTTATATACAATATATTGTATTATTTATTCTTAATGCGACATCCTCTTTTAGCTTTTACACTCTCTAATTTACGATAATACTGAAACTAAATTCATAATATATATTGAGTTGGATCCACAGGATTCCCCCCTACTCTTAGTTCAAAATGAAGGTGAGGCCCTGTACTATATCCAGTTGTACCAACAGTCCCTAATACTTCTTCTGTTCCTATATACTGTCCTTTTGAAACATATATTTCATTTAAATGAGCATAATATGTCTGCATATCATTTTCATGTTGGACTATTACCAAGTTGCCATATCCACCATTATTATAATCAGAAAATATTACTGTTCCCTCATAAGCACTATGTACTTCCTCACCTAAATTCTTAGCTAAATCAATTCCCTTATGATAACTACTAGTTCTTGCTTCGCCAAATATTGAAGTAAGAACTGCATCTTTAAGTGGATTATTTAAAAATCTAATTCCATCATAATAGGGATTTTTTACACCTTTTTTTACTACACTTGGTTTTGCTTCCTTAATCACTACTTCATTGATTATATCTTCTGAAATTTTATTAATGCCACTATAATGCTCTTTAGTATATATAACCTTCTTTCCACACCCCCCTTCTTCTAAAATACTTTCACCCATATATAATTCATCACTTTTTTCTTCTACTACTGCTGGTGCAATGATTTCTTCATGATTATTGATAACTTCTATTTCCATATTTAAAAGATTTTCATTTATTACCACTGCATCATATAAATTTTCAGCAATTTCTACACTGCTCTCTAACTTTGCTATACTTACTTTTTCAGGAATTGCTTTTAAATTATTATTTACGTATACCTTTAATACATTTTTACTATCAATACCTAATTCATTTATATAGCTTAAACAGACCTTTTGCAATATTTCATCACGCTCTTCTTTATTGCTAACATAACCAAAAACACTATCTGCTACTTGTATCTTATAACCATTAACTTCTATATTAAAACTATCAACTATTATAGCTGCTGATGAAGCCATACATTTTATAGTGCTTAAATCATCCAAATCATTGTTATTGATGGTATTTCCACTTAACACTCCTACAACTGTATCATTTTCTAAAGAGTATATATCTATATTTTTAATAATTATTTCTTTTGTTGCAAATACTAGAAAAATAGTACAAATTATAGCTATAGTATATTTGAGCACTGACTTTATATCATCTTTTTGTTTTGAGTCCATTACTACTCCTCCTTTGTAACTTTTCAGCACATCAATTAATTTTCCCATTTTAAAAGTTATTATTCATAATTAATATTACTAAGCTTAGTTGAGGCTTTTATTTAGCTTTGTTATAATTAATCTAGTTATTACACCAAGAAAGGTAGCGAAAAATTATGAGCACATTTATGCTAAAAAATAAACATATAAACTTTACTCCTGTAAGTAACATATTTATAGAGAAATATATGCCTAATGCCCGTGGTGAATTCGTCAAGGTATATCTACTACTTCTTAAATATAATGTTGCAGGCGAAATGGGAGTTAGTTCATCTATTATAGGTGCAAATCTTAACATATTAGAATCTGATGTCATAAATGCTATTAATTATTGGAATGATGAAGGTGTAATTGAATTAGTTCCTATAGATAAAATGGGAAATTTTAATATAGAGTTTGTAGATTTATCGAAAGAAGATAATACTCAAAATAAAGAAGTCAATTTACTAGAAGCCCTTAACAATAATTCAAGAAAAGATATGTTAACAGATATTGAAAGGCTTTTAGGACGTCCTCTATCCCCTATTGAAATGACCAACTATTTAAGCTGGGAAGAAGATTATAATTTATCTACAGAATTGACTCTTCTTTTATTAGAATATTATATTCAACGTGGTAAAACCGATTATAGATATTTAAATAAAATAGCTCAATCGTGGCATGAAATGAAAATTACAACGCTAGAACAAGCTCAGCATTATATCACTATGAATGAAGATAAATGGGTGAAAATACGCCATATATTAAAATACCTAGGAATTACTAATACTGAAATCATGAAGCCACAAGAAGAAATGCTAGAAAAATGGATTATGAAATTTAACTTTCCTATTCCAGTAATAGAAGAAGCTTGTAATAGATGCTTCAAAAGATTAAATAGAGCTGAATTTAAATATATAGATGGAATTTTATCTAACTGGAACAAAAATAATTTAAAAACTCTTGAAGCAATTGCTGAAAAAGAAAATAAACTAGCACCTTCATCTATAAATAAAAGTAATTATACAAGTAATAATAGTAAGAGGATGAATAACTCTAATATTAATGTAACGGCTGCTAAAGCTCATGATACTTTAGAACAAGAATTATTAGGATGGTATGATAATGATTAAAGGATATCAACAAAAAATAACTGAACTATACGAAAAAATACAAGAAGATGAAAAGAAAGCCTTAAGAAATAGAAAAGAAGAAATCAAGCTTACAGTTCCAAAAGTTATGGAACTAGATAATGAAATCCAAAAGCTTTCTATCTCTTTACCAATGTCAATTTTACGTGGCATTCCTGAGGAAGAGCTTAATGCTGTCCGTGAAAATATTACTACCCTTAGGGAAAAAAAATATGAACTACTTACAGCTAATGGCTATCCTATGGACTATTTAACATTGCATTATCAATGCACTAAATGTAAAGATACAGGATTTATTGGTAATAAGAAATGTAGTTGCTATAAATCAAAATTAGTTAAATTATATTATCAAACTTCAGAACTTGAAAATTCTTTACATAATTGTAATTTTAAGAACTTTAATATTAATTTATTTTCTTCTACTTATGATAACAACCATAAATACACCCAAAAAAAGAACATGGAAATGATTTATGAATTTATTATTGGTGGGTATCTTCCTAATTTTGAAAAAAGTAATACTAATTTATTATTTTATGGTGAATCAGGTACAGGTAAAACCTTCTTATCATGGTGTATTGCTAAAGAATTATTAGATAAAGGATATTTAGTAATCTACAAGACTTCCGATGAATTGATTAAAGATTTAAGATCTATTGCTTTAGAAAATAATTCTACACTATTAGATCTTCTTATTAATTGTGATTTGCTTATCATTGATGATTTAGGAGCTGAACAAGTTACCGATTTTACCACTAATGAATTATTTAATTTAATAAATAAAAAGCTTTTAAATAATAAAAAGATGCTGATTTCTACAAATTTAAATTTATTAGAAATATCAAATATTTATACTACTAGACTATATTCTAGATTACTTGGTAATTTTAAATTATTTAAATTTTACGGAGATGATGTGAGAATAAAACTGAATATATCTAAAAAACGACTTTAATTAAATGTAAAAAAGTAAGAGTTTATCATAACTCTTACTTTTTTTCTGTATAATTTAAGTGTTTACTATATAAAATTTAGCAAAATAAAAAACTCTAGAAAAACTAGAGTTCTTGGAGCTGGCAATAGGAATCGAACCTACAACCTGCTGATTACAAGTCAGCTGCTCTACCGTTGAGCCATGCCAGCATGGATGCTATATAA
>NZ_FR886589.1:0-37444 GCF_000436575.1 Clostridium sp. CAG:265 | reverse complement strand
TTTAACCACTCATATTCTTTCTTGTATTGAGCTGGTGTAGGATATTTTATAGCTTTAATATCTAAATCTTTATTTTCTTCGTAAGATTTAATTCTATCAGCTAACATTTGATTATATATAAATCTAGTACACCCAAAAGTTTTAACAAGATATTCTCTTTGTTCTAAATTAGGATATATTCTGTATTTATAAGCCTTTAAATAATTTGACATTTATATCACCTCACATCTAAATAATATTAACTTCATTATTAAATTATAAATATTATAACATACATTAATATTTTTATATAATACAAATAAGACAGCATATAATCATAAGATTTATATACTGTCTTTCTTATTTTTACTTATCTTAAACTCTTTATTCTGTCTGCTCCACTAACAATGTTATTAATTCTTACTCCGAAGTTTTCATCTATAACAACAACTTCTCCTTCAGCTATAACCTTGCCATTTACAAGTACTTCCACTGGCTCATCTGCTAATCTATTTAATTCTATAAGAGATCCATTTCCTAGATTTAAAATATCTCTTATACTCTTTTTAGCTCTTCCTAAAACAACAGATATATCTAATGCAACATCTAATATTAAATCAATATTATCATGAGACTTTCTTACGTGTTCTGTCCCTAATGGTGCAAAGTTTGCCTTTTGCACTTCCACTGATGGTTGCATCATTGGTTGTGTATGACTCATAGGTGGTGCATAATTTGCAGGTGCTTCATATGCAGGCTGTTGATATGCTGGCTGCCCATGTACCGGTGCTTCATATGTTGGTTGTGGTGAACTTGGCATAGTAGGTGCTGATGCCGGTGTTGGTGCTGGCTCACTTACAGGTGCATCCACCGGAGCTTGTACTTGCTCTTCTCCCATCATAATAGAAACAATTTTCTTTGCTGTATTTAAAGGTAATATTTGCATTATATTAGACTTTAATACATCTCCTACTTCTAAATCAAAAGAAATCCTAACTACCTTTTCTTCTTCTTCAATATCGTTTGAAAGACTTTGTTCTTTACTTTCCCATAATGTTGATTGAGGAGGTGATATATCAACTCTTCTGCCAAACATAGTAGCCATTGAAGTTGCTGCAGAACCTATCATTTGATTCATAGCTTCTTGCACCGCACTTATTTCTATTTCTGATAATTCATCACTTTCTATTTTTCCATCTCCACCCATCATGCAATTGGCGATGACAGCTGCATCTGATATTTTCATCATCAGCATATTTCTTCCAGAAATACCTTCAACATATTCTACATCTAGTATTATATTAGGAACGTCAAAATTTTCTTTAATTTGTTTTATTGTTGTCACCGTTACTACTGGTGTTGTTATGTTAACTTTTTGATTAAGTAATTGATATAATGCTGTGGAAGCAGATCCCATAGATATATTTCCAACTTCCCCTAGCAAATCTTTTTCTAAATCACTTAATAATTCTTCATTATTTTCAACTTCATTATCATTATTTAACTCACCATTTAATAATGAGTTAATTTCATCTTGAGATAAAAAACCATTACTCATCTGTTTTCACATCCTTATTTATAGTATCTAAAAGTTCTACTCCTGCCATTTTCCCAATAATTCCTGGTTTTCCACTGTAGCATAACTCATCTTCTACATATACCTTTATAGGCTCTATTGTTTTAGTATCTAGCTTTAGTACATCTCCAACTACTAAATCCAAAAATTCTTCAACATTTATTTGAGTCTTACCAAGTTCAGCTTTTATTTTTAACTCTACAGGTTGGATTGTTCCCTTAATAATTTCCACTAAATCTTCTTCATCTTCATCATCAGAACTTCTTAACCAATATTCTACTACTAACTTATCTAGAAGCTTTTCTATACTTAAATAAGGAATACATAAATTAATATATGTACTATCCTCTCCAAATTCCACTAAAAAGCTTATTAATGCCACAGGCTCATTTGGTGCTAATGTCTGGTTTGCAGTAGGATTTGTATCTAATGATTCAAACTCCGGAGTTACTTCCATTATTTCAGACCACCCAGATTCTAATTGTTCAATAATTTCTCTGCACACTTTAGATAGTATATTTTTTTCAATTTCAGTTAAATCTTTATCTATTCCTCGTTTAACTCCAAAACCACCCAAAAGTAAATCCAATATTTGAAAACCAAATTCCGGATTTAATTCCATTACTATATTTCCTTGCATTGGATGTAACTTAAAATATGAGATTATAGTAGGATTTGGAATAGATCTTATGAACTCTTCATAAGGAACCTGTTCAACATTTTCTACATTTACTTTAACACTCTTACGAGTTTGCATAGTTAAATAATTGCTTATTAATCTCGCAAATTTAGTATGAACCTTTTCTAATGTTCTAATATGATCTTTGGAGAATTTTTGTGGGGTTTTAAAATCATATTGCTTCACTTTATGTATGTCTTCTTCCACAGAATCTATAGTTTCTGGCTCTACATCTCCTGATGACAAAGCTGATAAAAGTGCATCTATCTCTTCCTGAGATAGTACTTCCGCCATAAATATTCCTCCTTATTTTTTACTAAATCTATATATTAACAATTTTATTTATATCAATAACAGTTAATAAATATTTATTAAATTCTATTACACCTTTAATATATTCTTTGCTGTCTATTGATGTGTTTTGCAACATATTTAAATCTATATCTGCCACTTCTATCACTTCATCAACAGCTATTCCCACTTCTTCTTCATCAAGTTTTAATATTATTATATTTTGATTTTCACTTTGATTTTTAATATTTAAAAGCATACCAATATCAACTAAAGGTTTGATGCTACCTCTTAAATTAATAAGACCTTTTATATAAGAAGGTGCTGTAGGAACTTTAGTTATTTGCATAATATCACTTATATTTTGTATTTTTTCAGTTTCTGTAGCAAAATATTCGCTACCTAATCTAAAGATTATAAATTGCATAGCTACTCCTCCGCTATAAAATATTATCCTACTATTTTCTTAACTGCTTCTAAAACTCTATCTGCTTGGAACGGCTTAACTATAAAGTCATTTGCTCCTGCCTTTATAGCATCCATAACCATTGATTGTTGCCCCATTGCTGAACACATTATAACTTTTGCAGCTGGATTAACTGCTTTAATTTGTTTCACTGCTTCTATTCCATCCATTTCAGGCATTGTTATATCCATTGTTACTAAGTCTGGTTGATGTGATTTATATAATTCTACTGCCTCTACTCCATTTGCTGCTTCAGCTACTACTTCATATCCATTCTTTGTTAAAATATCCTTTATCATCATTCTCATAAACGCTGCGTCGTCAACTATTAATATTTTTGCCATTTTTCTATTCCTCCTAAATTTAAACCATTCCTAATTGCTTCAATATATTTTCTAAAGACCCTGGCTGCGGTATGTAGTAAAAATGTCCTAATACATCTTGGCCATTGTGCCCTTTAAATAATGTTTCTATATCTAAAATATAATCATCATATTGACCTGACTCAATAAATGTCGAGGTCAGAATTGCATTAAACATATCATGAGTCACTGCTGGAACAGAAGCAATCATTTTAATCCCTGTAAATGATACAATGGAATTCATATAAGATGATGCTATTATATTACCTATTTCAGCTATAGCAGACATTCCTATATCGCTAAATACATCACTATTAGAAATTAACGCTTCTATTATTTCTTTAGCAACATGCTTATCAAAGGCATATAATATATTTCCTGGAGCTTCTCCCATGACTTTTACCAATACTGCAATGACCTCATTATTTAAGTCATTTTCTAAAATCTCTTCTAGCCTTACTATTTTTATATTGGGTATCCCCATATCTATCTTTCTATTCAAAAGAAATGACAATGATGTAGCTGCATTTCCTGAACCTATATTAAATACTTCTCTCAATGCATCTAACTGCATAGAACTCAAGTTTCTATAATCCATCGTTCTCACCTCATCACTATACCAATGAACCAACATCTAATATTAACGTTACTAAACCATCACCTAATATAGTTGCTCCTATATAAGCCCTAGTATCTTTAAATATCTTTCCTAATGGTTTTATAACTATTTCTTGTTGTCCAAGTAAAGAATCTACTAATAACCCGCTTAATTTATTGCCTATTTTAACGATTATTACATACTCTTTTCCTCTTGAACCTGATTCAATGCCTAATATTTTATTTAATCTTACTAATGGAATAATTTTATCTCTATATACAATCACTTCTTCTCCATTAGTTTGTTTCACATATTCATCTTTAAACTCTATAACTCTATCGATAAATCCTAAAGAAATTGCAAAAGTTTCTTCTCCAACTTTAACTAATAGAGCTTGAATTATTTGTAATGTTAATGGAAGAGTAACTATAAATGATGTACCTTTTCCTAGTTCACTATGTAATTCTACTGTTCCACCTAAAGCTTCTATCTTAGTCTTTACAACGTCCATTCCAACTCCTCTTCCTGAAACATCTGTAACAACTTCGTTAGTTGAGAATCCTTGATGGAATATTAAATTCTTTATTTCTTGTTCAGTAAGCCCTGATGTAGAAATACCAACCTTTTCAGCTTTAGCTTTTATCTTATCAACATTGATTCCTGCACCATCATCAGTAACCTTTATGATAGCTTTTGTACCTTCTTGATAAGCCATTAGCTTAACTGTACCTTGCACTTGCTTTCCAGCTGCTATTCTATCTTCCTTCTTTTCAATTCCATGATCAGCAGAATTTCTTAATAAGTGAATAAGTGGTTCACCAATTTCATCAATTACAGTTCTATCTAGTTCTGTATCTGCTCCTTCAATGATAAAATCTATTTCTTTACCTAAATCAACAGCTAAATCTCTCATCATTCTAGGGAATCTATTAAATACAACATCTAACGGAAGCATTCTAATCTTCATTACTAAATCCTGTAAATCAGAAGTAGTTCTCTCAACTTGCTCTAACGTCTCCACCAATTCTGGTGATTTGTTATTTACAACTATCTGTTCAAGTCTTGTTCTATATATTACAAGTTCTGATACCATATTCATAAGTGTATCTATTCTTTGTAAATCTACTCTTACTGACTGATGAGCCTTCTTGTTGTTAGCTCTAGGTTCTCTCTTAACTTCTGGAGCTTTTTTAGTTGCAATATCTTTAGGTTTAACAGGAGTTGCTACCACTTCAGATTTTTGAACTTGCGCTTCTTCTTGTTCTAAATCTTCAATATCTATATCTACATCTTCAACTGTTACACTTACAACTTCTGAAATATTTTCAACAATATCACTGATTTCTTGTGCAGATTTTTTAGTTACAAGAAGGAAATAAATATCAAAGTCAAAGTTTTCAGTTTCTATATCTTCAATTGTTGGTTTTGATTTTATTATTTCACCTTGTGATTCTAACTCTTGAAATATTAAGAAAGCTCTTGCAGATTTTAATAATGTTTCTTCACTTAATCTTATCTGAACATTTAAAGTGTTAAATCCACCTTTAATAGCTTGCCTTACAATTGATATATCATATTGATTTAACTCAACCTTTATTTTCTTATCTTCTTTTCCGCCTTCTTCACCATGTTCAACAACAACTTCTAATTCTTTCCCATTACCATTTACTATATTTCCCAAGGATTGTACTATATCTGTTACATCAACTTCATCATCTACCCCTGCTTCTATATTATTAACCATAGTTTCTAAGGTATCAAGACAATTAAATAGCACTGTAACAACATTTTCACTTACCTCTAATTTACCTTCTCTAAAATTAGATAAAACATCTTCCATTTTATGAGTTAATTCAGCCATTGCTGTGAACCCCATAGTTGCTGCCATACCTTTAATAGTATGTGCCACTCTAAAAATTTGATTTAACATTTCTATGTCATTTGGATTTTGTTCTAAATTAAGTAACGCTTCATTAAGTGTTTGAAGATTATCCATTGACTCATCCAAAAACATACTTAAATATTGTGATGTATCCAATTTTTACCCTCCTTATATTTTCTTATAAATAAATGGTGATAATTTTTCTAATCCACTTGTCTTATATGTGTTTATACTTTCTGTTGCTCCAACAAAAAGTAGTCCTCCTACCTTTAAAGATTTAATAAAATCTTCTATTATCTTTTGTTTTACTTCATCTTTAAAGTAAATTATCACATTTCTACAAAGAATTAAATCAAAGTCTTTTTCATAACTATCTAAAATCAAATCATGTCTCTTAAAATTTACTTTTGACTTTATTTTTGAATCTACTATATATTTATCGTCATATTTATTAAAATATTTATCTAAATATTTTTTATCCAAAGTTTTAACATCAGCTGCGGAATAAACTCCTTTCCTTGCTTTTGCCAAAATATTTTTGTCTATATCTGTAGCAAGAATAGAGTAACTAACTTTATCATTCATATCATCAAACATCATTGCAAGACTATAAGCCTCACACCCCATGGATGATCCTGCACTCCAAATTTTAATATTATTTCTATTGGGAATTATTTCTGATAGTAAATTTTTTCTTAACGCTTCAAAAAACTCTGGATTTCTAAAAAATTCTGTTACATTTATTGTTATGTGATCCATAAACTTTTCTCTTTCAACTGCATCTTCTTTTAGCAGTTTAGTATATTCCTCCAGAGTTTTTACACCTACTCTCTCCATAAGGCTTCCTATTCTTCTATTTAGCTGAGTAGGCTTATATGAATTTAAGCTTAATCCAATTTCTTTATATACCCAATTATGAAATTCTGTAAATTCCATTATTCCTCCTATCAATCAGTAAACCATTTAAATTTCCTTAATTCCTTGTCCCACTATTCTAATTAATACTTTTCCACTTTCAGATTCAACAAACATTGTTCTTCCTTTGCTGCCTCCAACATCTTCTGCTGCTATAATTATTCCTTCTCTACTAATCGCTTCTCTTACAGCTTCAATATTTCTATTTCCTATATCACTATTAATAGATTTCTCAGAAAACTTAAACATGGAAGCTCCTCCAGCTATCTTTGCTACTACATTCTTTTTAATACATCCTCGTTTTGTCATTTCCTCTAATATTAAAGGAATAGCCAAATCTGCAAATTTATACGGATTAGTTACACTTTTAAAAGCATGACTATCAGGAAGCATTATATGTATAAGTGCTGCAATTTTTTTCACTGTATCATATAATGCAATTCCAACACAAGAACCTAGCCCTATGGTCATAATACTGTTAGGCGCTGATATTATTTTAGCATCAGCAATTCCAACTCTGACCTCATTTTTTCTTACTGCTTCCATGTGCCTTACTCCACCCTTTCAAACACAAGCTCCTCTTCTTTTTCTAACAAAACCTTATTTAAATCTAATAAAATAATAAGATTTTGCTTTTCTTTTATAATACCTTTAATATATTTTTTTGAAATTATAGTTGCTACAGATGAAGAATAATCTATTACTTCTTCATTTACTGTAGTTACTTCATTAACATCATCTACTATAACACCAAATTTTCCTAACTCTTTTTTTACAACAATAACTTTATTTGTTGAATCAACACTACAGCTATTAAAACCAAATTTTTTATATAAATTAATAACTGGTATTACTTCTTCTTCATGCTTTATAATACCTTCTAAGAAGCTAGGTGAATCTGGAAGTTTAGTAGTTCCAACATTGCCTAATATTCTTTCAACCTCCATTATATCTGTTGCAAAATATTCACCATTTAATTTAAATACTAATATTCTTATCTCGTTCATATAAACCTCCTTATAAGATACTTGTCAACTAAATTTCTGCAATTATATTATCGTATAAAATATTACAACCATTACCGCATTATTTTTTAAATTATATCATAATACAAATTAAATTTAAATTATATTTATATATTTTTAATTACTTTTTAATTTTATTTAAAATATCGCCTTTTGGATATAAAAAATAAGGTATATCATCTTTTTCATTGATATACCTTTATATTCATCACTTAAACTTATTGAGTTATTTCCACTTTAATATATCTATTTCATGTTGTTTTTTATAATTTATTAAATATGGATTACCTACAAGATCCAACAACGGTTTATCTGATAACGAATCAGAAAACATATAAGAATTTTTAAAGTCAGCTCGTATATTTTTTTCCTTAAGTACATCCTTAAGTCTACGAACTTTTTCCTGTCCCTTGCAATTATTGCCCTCCATACTTCTTATAAATTTACCATTTTCAAATTTAAATCTTGTTCCAATAATTAAATCCACTTCATCTATTGCATAGAATTCCTTAATATAAAACTCTGGAGATGCTGATATTAAAATCACCATATATCCTTCGTTTTTTAATTTTTTTATCATTTCCACTGCATCTTTATAAAGAATATTACTTAATCTATCATGGTAAAATTCCTTTGTTAAAATAGCTAAATCCTTTTCTTCTATATTTTCAATAAACTTCAAAAATGACTCTTTAACTCTTTTTTCATCATATATTCCAATACCATACATGGCACCAGAATATAAGGCTCTAGGTAAAAATTTAATATTTTTTATATCCCTACTTACTACATATTTATAAAATTCCATTAATGTTTCTTTTCTTGTTATAGTGTAGTCTATATCGAATAAAGCTAATTTCTCCATGCCATTCTACCTTTCACTAGTATACATTAGAAAAAACCACGATTAAAAATTGGCAGTTTTTTATTCTAATTAAGTTATTTATTTTTAACTTTATAAATTTATTATCATATAAAATTTATTTAAGCTTACCTATAAAAAATTTAATTCTTTCCAACCCTTCCTCTATAACTTCCATAGAGGTAGCATAAGATAATCTTATATAATTTTCTAAACCAAAAGCCGCTCCAGGAATTACAGCTACCTTTTGTTCTTCTAATAATATTTTTGCAAAGTCAATAGAATTATTTATGGTAATTTCATTTATGCTCTTACCAATAAAGCACTCTATATTAACCATAATATAAAAGGCACCTTGAGGTTTAATGAATCTTACTCCATTGATTCCTTCTAACTTTTTCATCATAAAATTTCTTCTCTCTTCAAAAGCACTCTTCATCATCTTAATACTATCTTGTGGTCCAGTCAATGCCTCTAGAGCTGCATATTGAGATATTGAACATACATTAGACGTCATATGACTTTGAATATTGCTCATTACCTTAGCTAACTTAGCAGACGATGCTGTATAACCTACTCTCCATCCTGTCATAGCATAAGTTTTTGATAAACCATTAACGACAATAGTTCTTTCATATGAGTCTTCTGATAAACTTGCTATACTAACATGTTCTTTTCCATCGTATATAAGTTTTTCATAAATTTCATCTGATATTATTATGAGATTATGCTTTTTAGCTAATTCTGCTATTTCTTCAAGTTCCTTTTTATCATAAACAATTCCTGTTGGATTATGTGGTGAATTTAATAATATTGCTTTTGTCTTACTTGTCAACACTTTTTTAATATTCTTTGCAGAAAGCTTATATCCACTATTTTCGTCACAATCAACTATTACTGGCACTCCATCTGCTAATTTGATTAATTCAGTATAGCTTACCCAGCAAGGATTTTGTAAAATAACTTCATCTCCTGCATTTAAAATAGCTAAAAAAATATTAGCTAAACTTTGCTTTGCACCTGTAGAAACAACAATTTGCTCTTCACCATAATTAAGATTATTTTCCTGATTCAATTTTTTACATATAGCTTTTCTAAGTTCAACTATTCCTGCTGTTTTTGTATACTTTGTGTGTCCAGCTTCCATTGCTTTAACTGCTGCTTCTATTATATTTTTAGGAGTATTAAAGTCTGGTTCTCCTGCAGCAAAACTCATTACATTAACGCCTTGAGCTTTAAATTCATTTGCTTTCCCTGTAATCTCTAAAGTTATTGATGGTGAAATACTTTTTGCTTTTTTCGATAAATTCATTCTCAATCCTCCATATCATACTACTTAAAACTTTTCATAAACTTATCTAGCATTATTTCATCTAGACCGTAACTACCTATGTTATTTTCTTTATATGTGCTTCCACCATGAAAATCACTTCCTCCAGTAATGGTAAGTTTATATTTCTTTGCTAAATTGTAAAACTCATTACTATCCCGCTTATCATGACTAGGATGGTAAACCTCAACTCCGCTAAGCCCAAAGCACTTTAATTCTTTTAGAATCTTTTCCACTTCCATACGTTTATAAATCTGTCCTGGATGAGCAAGTACAGCCACTCCACCAGCACTTTTTATTATATCAATTGCTTCTTTATATGACAATCTAAACCCTCTTTCATAACCTGGCTTTCCCTTGATTAAAAAGCTTTGAAACGCTTGTTTATAATTAGCAAAATACCCCTTTTCCACCATAGCATTGGCTATATGACTTCGGCCCAAAGTTTCGTTGTTATTTTTATACAACTCATCAATTTTTAACTGTATATCATATTCTTTTAAGTTAGTTATTATTTTCTGCACTCTCTCTAACCTTTTATCATTGAGCATCTTAACACTTTCTCTTAACCGTTCATTATTTACATCAATACAATACCCCAAAATATGTAGTTCCATTTCATTATACTCCGCACTGAGCTCAATTCCAGAAATAATTTTAATATCTTCTATCCCTTTGCTATTAATATACTGGCCACCAATAGAATCATGATCAGTTATAGATATACATTTAACTTCATTTTTCCTGGCAATATCTATTATTTCTTCAGGAGTATATGCACCATCAGAATAACTTGAATGAATATGTAAATCTGCATACTTCATTTTATACACCTTTTTTCTTTCGTTAAAGTTAACTTTAATACCTTATAAGTCAACCTATATTTTTAATTAATTATAGTTAAAATATATCATTTTGGTATAAAAAAGTAAATGTATTAATACTAAAAAAAGTGCCCACTAAGGGGCACTGTAAATTATTGATCTGCTAATACTTCTTCGTAGTACTTAGAAACTTTATCAAATTCAGCTTCTTCTGGTACTGTTAATTCACCATTTTCCAATGATTTAAATAAGTATACTGAGTCATCTTCTGGATTTTGAGCTAAAACATATTCAGCTTCTTCATATTCAAAAGCATCTACGATTGGACATGAAATTATATTTCCGTTATCGTCTTCTAAATCTATTACAAAGTGTTCATGTTCGTGTTCTCCACAACCACATCCACATCCATCATGTCCGTGGTTATCTCCACATCCACAGCTATCTCCACATCCACATTTATCTAATTCTTTTTCGCTCATTGTTTTTCCTCCTAATATTATTAATCTTTATCATTGTACCCCCATTCATTAAAAAATAAAAGTTAAATTATTCTTTTTTTCAAAAATAATTTAACTTTTATCACTTATTTTTTACTATTATTGATTTGCAAGTCTCTTGTAGTTGTTTATTCTTTCAATTGCATCAGCATGTGTCTTTTCAAATAATTGATCAGCCACTTCTGGGAAAGATTTAGCAAGAGATGCATATCTTACTTCACCCATTAAGAATTCTTTAAAATCGCCCTTAGGTTCTTTAGAGTCTAAACTAAATGGATTTTTTCCTTCAGCTTTTAAGCTAGGGTTATATCTATATAATGACCAATATCCGCAATCAACAGCCTTCTTAGCTTCTGCTTGTGAATTTGTCATACCAGCTTTAATACCATGGTTAATGCATGGAGCATAAGCTATTATTAATGATGGTCCATCATAGCTTTCAGCTTCTGCAATAGCTTTAAGTGTTTGATTCTTATCAGCACCCATACAGATTTGAGCTACATATACATAACCATAGCTCATTGCCATCATACCTAAGTCTTTCTTCTTAGTTCTCTTTCCTGATGCAGCAAACTTAGCTATTGCAGCAGTTGGAGTAGCTTTCGAAGATTGTCCACCAGTATTTGAATAAACTTCTGTATCAAATACAAATATATTTACATTTTCTCCTGAAGCTAGTACATGGTCAACTCCGCCGTATCCTATATCATAAGCCCAACCATCTCCTCCAAATATCCATTGAGATCTCTTAACCAAGTATTCCTTGTCTTTTAATATTTCTTGTGCTATTGGAGCATCGCATCCTTCTAAGGCAGCAACCATATCCTTTGCTCTTTCTCTAGTTCCCTCAGAATTATTCATGTCTTCAAGCCATGCTCTTAATACTTCCTTTACATCTTCAGATATTTCTTCTTCTAAAGCATTTTTAACATTTTCAGCAATTCTATTTCTTATTGCTTCAACACCTAAAAACATACCCAAACCATATTCAGCATTATCTTCAAATAAAGAGTTAGCCCATGCTGGTCCATGTCCTTCTTGATTTACAGTGTATGGTGTTGCTGGAGCAGAACCACCCCAAATTGATGAACATCCTGTAGCATTAGCTACCATCATTCTATCACCAAATAATTGAGTAATTAGCTTAGCATATGGAGTTTCTCCACATCCTGCACATGAACCTGAAAACTCAAGTAAAGGCCTCTCAAATTGGCTTCCTTTAACTGTATTTTTGTTCATTGGGTTCTTCTTATTTTTAACCTTTGCTACTGCATAATCCCAAGCTTCTATTTGATCATGTTCAGTATCTTGTGGCTTCATTACCAATGCTTTTCCTGGAGCTGGACATACTTCAGCACAATTTCCACATCCTGTACAATCAAGTGGAGATACCCCTAATGAATAAGAATATGGTGTTTCATTCTTTAACCCTTTAGCTGCAACTATCTTCATACTTGTTGGTGCATTGTCCTTTTCTTCCTCAGTTAATAAGAAAGGTCTAATGGCAGCATGAGGACAAACAAATGCACATTGATTACATTGAATACATTTATCTTCCTGCCATTTTGGCACATTAATAGCTATTCCTCTCTTTTCATATGCAGCAGTACCTGCCATGAAAGTACCATCTTCCATTCCATTTTTAATGAATATTGAAACTGGAATAGTATCACCTTGTTGTCTATTCATTGGTTCAACTATTTCTTTAACGAATTCTGGAATGTTAATTGTAGCTACTGCTTCCTCATTAGAAGTAGCTGTAGCCCATGAAGCTGGTACATCTATCTTAACTATAGCTTTTACACCTGCATCTATAGCAGCATTATTCATGTTTACAACTTTTTCACCTTTCTTACCATAAGAAGTTACAACTGCTTGTTTTAAGTATTTAATTGCATCTTCTACAGGAATTATATCTGCTATCTTAAAGAACGCAGCTTGCATTATCATGTTAATTCTTCCACCAAGACCAATTTCTTGTGCAATCTTAACTGCATTTAAAGTGTAGAAGGAAATATTATTTTCAGCAATGAATTTCTTCATAAAAGCTGGCAATTTTTCTTCCACTTCTTCTGGAGTCCAAATAGTATTTAATAAAAAACTTCCATTTTTCTTTAATCCCTCTAATACATCATATTTATATACATAAGATTGGTTATGACATGCTACAAAATCAGCTTTATTGATTAAATATGGAGATTTAATTGGTTTCTTACCGAATCTTAAGTGAGATACTGTAATACCACCTGATTTTTTAGAGTCATATGAAAAATAACCTTGAGCATACATGTCTGTATGGTCACCTATTATCTTAATAGCACTCTTATTAGCACCTACAGTACCATCAGATCCTAATCCCCAGAACTTACATGCTTTTGTTCCTTCTGGTGTAGCATCAATATCATCTGTAACTACTAAAGATGTATTGGTAACATCATCTACTATTCCTATAGTAAATCCATTTTTAGGCTCATCAGCATTTAAGTTTGCATAAACTGCTGCTATATGAGATGGATTTGGATCTTTTGAACCTAAGCCAAATCTTCCTCCTACTATCATTGGAGCATTTTCTTTTCCATAGAATGCTCTTATAACATCTAAATATAAAGGTTCTCCAATTGATCCTGGTTCCTTAGTCTTATCTAATACAGCAATTTTCTTAACTGTATCTGGAATAGCCCTTAATAATCTTTCAATTGAGAATGGTCTGTAAAGTCTTACTTTTACTAAACCAACTTTTTCTCCTTTAGCATTTAAGTAATCAACAGTTTCTTCAATGGCATCTATTACTGAACCCATTGCAATAATTACTCTATCAGCATCTTCTGCTCCATAGTAATCGAAACAATGATATTCTCTTCCTGTTAATTTAGTGATTTCAGCCATATAGTCTTCTACCACTGTTGGAATATCATCATAATATTTATTTACTGCTTCTCTAGTTTGGAAGTAAATATCAGGGTTTTGTGCTGTACCTCTTGTAACTGGATGATCTGGATTCATTGCTGTCTTTCTAAAATTTTCTACAGCTTTCATATCAACTAATGGTGCTAATTCTTCTTGATCTAAAACTTCAATTTTTTGAATTTCATGTGATGTTCTAAATCCATCAAAGAAGTTTAAAAAAGGCATTCTTGTTTTTATGGCAGTTAAATGCGCAACAGCTGCTAAATCCATAACTTCTTGTACTGATCCTTCAGCAAGCATAGCAAAACCTGTTTGTCTTGTAGCCATAACATCTTGATGATCTCCAAATATATTTAATGATGATGTAGCTAATGCTCTAGCAGATACATGGAAAACTCCTGGTAATCTTTCACCTGCTATTTTATACATATTTGGTATCATTAATAATAAACCTTGAGATGCAGTATAAGTTGTAGTATAGGCACCTGCTTGTAATGAACCATGAACTGCTCCAGCTGCACCTGCTTCTGATTGCATTTCCATTACTTTAACTGGTCTTCCAAAAATATTTTTTCTCCCTTGTGCAACCCATTCATCAACATGTTCTGCCATTGGTGATGATGGTGTTATTGGATAGATTGCAGTTACTTCTGTAAACATATATGAAATATGTGCAGCAGCAGTATTACCATCCATAGTCTTCATCTTTCTCATAATATTCTCTTCTCCCCCTTTAAATTTATTAACTTTTCTATAAAACAGACAGAAGATATTCTTTAACGAATATCTTCCTCCTTAAGTATATATTAATACCCTTGCTTTTTAGCAAGGCTGATTAACCTTATTAGCCAAAGTGCTACCTAGGTCTTCAGCAAACTTAATTTCCTCTTTTGTAAGCGATTCTTTTATAGCCAATTTACCAATTACATCAAATCCTTATTCCTTCATAATTGAGGACCATTTGTGTATAAATTTATCATCTCTCCACCCACAAGAGCCGAATAATAGCACCTCATCAAAGATTGTTTATTATTTATCGCTCTATATTTATTATATATCACTGCAAATATTTTTCAAGATATCTTTTCCTTATTTACCATTTATTACTAAATACTTTTCATTATTATATCTATTATTGCATCCACTCCATTTTTTGCAGTACTTTTTTCCATATTCATTATTAATTCATTTTTCTTACTTTTTAATTCTTCTAATTTACTCATTAATAAATCTTTTTCCATCATTTCATCTTCATCTAACACTAAAGAATAACCTTCTTTTTCAAAGGAAGCAGCATTTAAAATTTGATCTCCTCTACTTACCTTTTTTGATAGAGGAATTAATAATGTAGGCTTTTTAAGTGCTAAAAGTTCAAATATTCCATTAGCTCCTGCTCTAGAAATAACATAATCACAAGCTTTAAGCATATGTGGCAATTCTTCCTTAACATATTCATATTGCTTATAGCCTACAATTCCTTCTAAACTAGCATCTAAGTTTCCTTTTCCACATATATGAATAACATTAAACTCTTTTAATATATTTGTTAAATTTTTTCTTACTTCATCATTTATACTTTTGGCACCTAAGCTTCCACCTATCACTAATAATATTTCCTTTTCATCTTTAAATCCACAGATTTCCTTACCTTTAATTCTGCTTCCTTTTAATATCTCTTCTCTAATAGGTGTTCCTGTAAGTACTCCCTTACCTTCATTTATATATTTTAAGCTTTCTCTAAATGTTACACATAATTTATTACAAAATGGTGCTGCTAACTTATTAGCAAGACCTGGTGTTAAATCTGATTCATGAGCTATTACTGGTATTTTCTTAATTGAAGCTGCTATAACTACTGGTACAGCCACAAAACCACCTTTTGAAAATACTACATCTGGTTTTTCCTTAGATAATATACTTAATGCCTGGCAAATACCTTTCATAACTTTAAAAGGATCTGTAAAATTTTTAACATCAAAATATCTTCTTAATTTCCCTGAAGAAATAGGATAATATTCTATAGCTGCATCAGTAATTATTTCTTTTTCTATACCATTGTAGCTACCTATGTATTTTATCTCAAAGTCCTTTTCTTTAAGCTTTGGAGCTAAAGCTAAGTTTGGAGTGACATGTCCTGCTGTACCTCCACCAGTCATTATTATCTTATATTTACTCATTGTGTTACACCCCTATAATTATTTATTTCATTATCATTTTACCACTTCAATATTTTTTTTCCACCATTTCCTTGAATTAAATAAAATAGAGTTTTAATATTTGGGCAAGATATTACTGTCAAAGGAAAAGGAGATGAATAATTAATGTCAAACTCAAATTCAAAGTCACAAACATTAGTACCTGAAGCAAGAGGCGGATTAGAAAAATTTAAAAACCAAGTATCTAGCGAAATGGGAGTACCATTTAGTGATTACAATGGCGATTTAACTTCTAAGCAATGTGGTAGCGTTGGCGGAGAAATGGTTAAACGTATGGTAGAACAATACGAACAAGGCTTAAAATAAAATTTCACAAATCCTTTGATTTATAAAAGTAGAGGAGCTATTTTAAATAATAGCTCCTCTACTTTTATAATACTCTTCTAGCTGCATAGAAGTTAGTAACAGGTGTAACTCTTACAGTTGAACCTGGATATGTAGCATTAATGTACATTCCACCTCCCACATAAATTCCAACATGTTCATTGTTATAAGTAAATACCAAATCACCTGGTTTCATATTATTATATGAAACAGGAACTCCTACATTAATTTGAGTGTATGTAGTTCTTGTTATTTCTATACCTGCACAATGTCTATACACATAGCTTGTAAATCCTGAACAATCAAATGTATCTGGTCCTACTGCTCCCCAAACATATGGACGCCCTAAAAAATTATAAGCATAATTAACAATATCTTGTCCCGTTGCAATTTCACCTTCTATTTCAAACCAATAATCTGGGGTTTGATTTTTAGATGACTCTTCCTGAGCAATACGCTCTGCTTCTAATCTTGCTTGCTCTTCTAAATAACTAATTCTTTCATTTGCAGCATTTATTAGTGAATCTACTTTATTTTTAGGCCCTTCCATAGTTAATTGATTTTCCTTTAGAGCCTGCAATTGACTAATTGCACCTTTTAAGCTACTAATAGAGCTTCCTGAATCATTTATTACATCCTCCTGAACTTTTAATAATGCCATTTCTGCCACTTCTAAAACTTCTACACCAAATTTTTTCTGTTCCTCTTTCAATTCTGTTAATAACTCTTCTTGCTCTTTTTTCTTTTCTTCTAATAGTATTTTATCTTCTTCAAGGGTTACTAATAAATCTTGAATTGTCTGCTTATTTAATTCTTGTTGCTCAAGTATATTGCTTAATTCTTTCTTATCTTCATTAATACTATCAGCTATTTCTCTATCCATTCTAATAAGCTTTGTAGTTACATACATCTTATCTAGTAAATCCATAATATTTTCAGCTTGAAAAATTAGCGTAGCATAATTAATATTTCCACCATTTTTTTGATATTCTCTTAGACGCTTGTCTTTAATTTTTTCTCTTTCTTTTATTTGCTCTTCTAAACCTTTAATTTTTAATTCATTATTTTGAATTTGTAAATTTAACGTAGATAATTCACTTTCTGCATCTTCAATATTTCCTAAACATTGTTCTATTTCACTGTTAAATTTTACTATTTCTTCAGTCATTTTATCTACATTTTTTTGATATTCTTCATATTTAGCTTGTGCATTAATAACATCTTCTTCAACATCGGCAAAAGTAACACTTGAAATAGAAGATACCACTACTCCTACAGCTAATAAAAACGAAATTATCCTCTTATTATTCATAATTCATCCCCTAAATTTTCTTTTGTAATATAATTACAAAAGGGATATGCCCACTATACTGACATATCCCTTTTTTAATCAAATACTATTTTACTTATTTTTTATTATTATGTCTATACTTTTATATTAATCTAATTTATTTTTTTTATTTTTTACAATTATTGTGCTATTCTAAAATTATTTATTACTATTTGTACCTTTTTATTCCCCATATATTCGTTAATTTCTGGATAATAAACAAAATCCATTTTAATACCTCTTGCATTACCATCTAAAAGTTTCATATATTCCATTTCACCATAGCTATTTTTAACTTCTTCCTCAAAAGCATCAACATCACCAAAAAATATACCATCAATAAACAAATTTCCATCTGTTAAGTTTAATTTTAAAACGTTTTTATCTTTACCTAACACTCTAGCTCCTCTTACAGTTAAATTTTTCACTGCAAAACTTGGCTTAGAATTACCTTTTCCATAAGGTTCTAATTTAGCTATTTCATCAATAAGTCCATAATTTATCTCACTTAATTGAAGTGGCATATCAATAGATACCTTAGGAATTACATCTTCATCAGTTAAAACTGTAAGTTCATTAAGTCTTTTTCTAAACTCTTCAATATTTTCTTTGGGAATTGACATTCCAGCAGCCATTGGATGTCCACCAAACTTTCCTAAAATATCTTTACATTTTATTAATTCTTCATACATATTATATTCTTCTATAGAACGTCCTGACCCCTTAGCTCCATCATGTGTCTTTGTAAGCACAATAGCTGGTAGATTATACTTTTCTCTAATTCTTCCTGCAATTATCCCTGCTATACTTTCATGAACATCTTCTAGATATACCACCAAAACTTTATCTTTATTCATATTATTTTTTTCAATTACTTCAATGGCTTTTTCCAAACCTTCCTTTGTTAATTCTTGCCTATCCTTATTTAATTCATTAAGCTTGTGAGCTAATTCTTCTGCCAACTCTTTATTTTCTTCCATTAATAATTTCAATGCCCATATGGCTTGCTCTAATCTTCCAGAAGCGTTAATGCTAGGCCCTATAACAAAACCTAAAGAGTAAACATTAATAATTTTTCCTTCTAAACCAGTTGCCTTAAATAACGCCCTTAAACCAATATTATTTGTATTATTAATAAGTTCCAATCCTTTTTTAAGCATTATTCTATTTTCATCTACCAAATCCACTACATCACAAACAATAGCTATAGCAACATATTGTAGCAGTTCAATAGCTTCACTTTTAGGAATATTAAATTGCCTATAAAGTTCTTCAATAAACTTAAAAGCAACTCCAGCTCCACATAAACTTTTAAATGGATAGTTGCAATCTTTTCTCTTAGGATTTACAACACAATTTCCCTCTGGAATTATATATTCCCTACTTCCATCCTCTTTTTCTATAAATGGAATATCATGATGATCTGTTACTATAACCTTTAACCCTAATTCTTTAGCTAATTTAATTTGATCTATGGCAGATATTCCATTGTCACAAGTAATAATGACATCAATATTATCTTCTGCTGCTTTTCTTATTATACTTTCATTTATTCCATAACCTTCTTTTATTCTATCTGGTATATGAAAACTTACATTGGCATTGCATCTACTCAATGCCTTATTTAAAATATACGTACTTATAACACCATCTACATCATAATCTCCCACTATAAGTACTTTCTTATTGTTTTCTATACTCTCTTTTATTAAAGCTACTGCTTTAGATAAATCTTTCATACTCTTTCCATCATGAAAATTGTCTATAGTTGAATTTAAAAAAGATTTTGCTTCATTTAATTCATATATACTTCTATTAACCATAAGTTTTGCAACAACAGGGCTAACACCTAATGCTTTTGCAAAACCTATAGTATTAAACTTTACATTTCTAACAGTCCATCTTTCCATCATAATTATCCTTTTAAAAAAGCATTGCTTTTTTTATCTCATCTACTTTTTCTGGTGCTATTTGTTTTAATATTTCAAAAGCAAATGGAATTGCTGCTGCTGGCCCTCTTCCTGTAATTATATTTCTATCAATAACTACTAATTCCTTTTGATAATTGCAGTTTCCTAATTGCTCTTCAAATCCTGGATAACATGTTACATTCTTACCTTCACTTATGCCAGCTTTACCTAATGATATTGGTCCTGCACAAATAGCAGCAATTATTTTGTTCTTGCTATTAAACTCTTTTAATAAATTAATAACTCTTTCATCATCTCTCAAATTTACTGCTCCTGGCATTCCACCTGGTAATACAACCACATCATAATCCTTAATTTCTTCATTAAATACTTTATCTGCCTTTAATGTTATATGATGTGATGTTGTTACCTCTTGATTTTTTGTAGCAAAGGTATGACATTCTATACCTGCTCTTCTTAATATATCCACTGTTGTTAATGCTTCTATAGTTTCAAATCCTTCTGCTAATAATACAGCTACTTTCATATATATTTCTCCTTTTAATTTAATATATTCTTGTTATATAAAATAACTTTTATCTATCATAATATAACTTTAATTATATCATAGCAATATTTAATTCACTAAAAATTAAACTAAAAAGGAAGCAGTAATTAATCTAAACTGCTCCCTTTATTTTTTCTTTAATTATTCAAATTTAAATACTAATTGGAATTTTCCTGTAACACTTCCACCTTTAAAGTTTTTACCATGTTTACTTGTAAATCCTATACTAGCTTCTGCAGGAGTAGTGCTTCCTGTAACTTTAGCTGGTAATATACCTAATTGCTTATTTATTATACCAATTTGATCAGTATCTGAGCCTCCATTTGCTTCTTCCCCAGTTCTAGTATTAGTTTCATCTGAAGTAATCGTATTATAATGTTGCTCTGATGATAACCATAAAGAGTCTTCTATATCATTATAATCTGATCCAGTTAATGAATTATCTTTTACATAAATACCTAATGCCATTTTAGTCATAGAATCTTCAATAGTCATATTATTCCAATCATAAACTTCTGGATCTACTATTTCAAGTTCACCAGAACCATCTTTTTTAACAAATGATTCAATACTAACTTTTACTGGACTTGTATTATTATTTTTTAACTTTAATACTCCAGATACAAATCCATCATTTTCTTGAACTCCATTTTCATTTGGTATTAAGTTTGTTATAACTTGGAATGGAAGCTTAGTTGGTACTGTTACATTTATAGTTCTAACAACCTCTATATCTATAGTTTCCTCTTTTGAATATCCATATAAGTCTGTAGCCACATATGTAGCTTGGTATCTACCTTCATTATTAGGATTAACATTAGTACTCTTAACTTCTATCTTAGTAGTTTTATTATAAAGCTTATCATCATCATCATTTACATCTACAGCAGTTTTTAAATAATCCTTAATTGCTTTTTCTGTATTTTCTATAGAATTAAGTTCTATGGTTGCTTTTGAATTAGCTGTTATTGTAGGTTTATCATAAACCGTTATTGTACTTGATTTTGTAGTAGTACGCTGATTGCTATTAGTAACTGTATATGTAAATTCATACATACCAACTATAGATGTATCTATAGTTTCTGCACTAAATTGTATATTTTCTTTAGGAATAAAACCATCTATATTATCCTTAGCTGATACACTTTGCTTTAATTGTTCATAGTCTATAGATTTACCTTTTTCTACTTCAATATCAATCATCCCCATTATTTGGGGTGCTGATCTATATACTGCTTCTAAACCAGTTGGAGTTAACTTAAATACGGCTTCTGTAAGATTTAAACTATTATCTACACCATCAGAATAATCTTCTCTAGCATTTATTATGTTACCTTTTATAAGCACTTTCTTAGGTGTTCTATGTGAAATAGTTAATGTATCTCCATATACATAATTAAAATCCCTAAATTGATTACTAATTGACTGAGCATCACCATAATCCTTTCCACTAATACTAATTTCTTTTACAACCTGTCCATTTTCATGCTTTAATATCATTTTAAATACAACATCTTCTACACTAGAATCAATCCATGTTGTATTACTATCTACAATAGATATACTTCCTCCATTAGATGAACTTCCAGCACTTCCATTTGGACTAATTTTAATTTTAAGTGGTATTTTTTCTGGTGCTACTAATGATATTAAGTTTTCATTTTCTCTTAATGATTTATCAACTTCTGTTTTAACATAAATTGCTTTTAATCCAGCATCAGTAATTTTAAATACAGTGTCTACAACATTTTCAGGATTTTGAACTTTATCGCTATAATCTTCTGCTGCATTTCTAACTGGTCCTTCAATAGAAAATAGCTGTGGATGTCCCGCATAAATTTTAAGTATTGTTCCGTAAGGAACTTGTAGATTATTAAAATTATTTATCTGACTTTGAACGCTTCCTGGTGTTTGATTTCCTTTTAATGTTAAAGTTCTTTCATTACGATATCCTGAATTTATTTCATTTGATGAATTATTATCAGGTACCCATACTTGTATTTCATAATATTTAAAATCAGCATTGCTTGATGCAAAGTAATTATTATTATTATTTATTAAATTTAATTGAACTTTTCCATCACTCTCAGCACTATTTTCAACTTTATTAAAGTTTAAAGTTAGATTATTTCCTCCATTTTGATGCTCAAATTTAATTTTATTTTGAAATATACCATTTTTTAAAATTATATTTTTTCTTTGGGCATAACTAACTCTTCCCCAAGAATCCGTTACTTTATAATATAATAAATTATCCCCAACTCGCTGTTCACCATATACTTTTACACCATTTCCTGCCAAGGTAAATTCTCCATCAGCATTATCTGTTAAGGCACTTTCTTCATTAGCACTATAATCTTTAGTATCATCTACAAATTTATCATTCCATTTAACTTCTACATTTTCTTTAGTTAAAATATCATGGTCATCTGAAATTGTAACACCTCTTAAGTAATTAAAATCATCACCTTTAATTCCATCAAAATCTTCTGTGTTAACATTTCCTGTATCTTGTGATGAATTTTCTTCTACATTAGAATTAGTGTTTCTTTTAGTACCATCCAGCTTAATATCTTTGTCTATTTTTATTATTGGTGCTTTATTATAAACTGCTTCTAATCCTAAATCTGTAAACTTAAATCTAACATTTTCAATTTTATCAATATTACTAACTCCAGTATTATAATCTATTTCTTTATTAACAACTGTTCCTTGTATCTTAACATAATTCTTTGTTTCTTCAGTTACACCTTCTATAGCAATATATTGATTATTAAAATATTCAAACTGTTGCTTATTTTCACTTGTTGAACTATCTGTATTATCTTCTCTTTCTTGAGAATCTTCATTAGTTTTAATTTGTGATTTTTCTGTTTCTTCTTCAACTCCTGAATTACTCTTATTTAATTCATTTTCTATTTTTTCCTTTGCTTTTTCTCCAGTATCACTACCTAAAATATTTATAGATTTTAATACTGTTCCATCAGCATCATAAATTTTTATTTTTACAAAAATTTCATTAGGCTTACTTGAATCAAATTGCTTACTAGATTGATCTCCAGTTTCAACTTTAATTCTATTTTTATTTCCTTCTCTAACGAATTTTATAGAAAATGAGCTCTTTTTAACAACTTCATTATCAGTATTATTTTCACTGCTTCCATTAGAACCACTATCTGGAGTATTTCCTTCACCTGGTGATGGTTGACTTTCACCTTCATTACTTCCTGGATTATTAGTGCTACCATCTTCTCCTGGTGCAGTTTCATTTTCTTCTGGTGTTGAACCTAAATCACCATCTCCTGGATTAGGATTAGCATTTTCACCATTACCTCCAGTTTCAGCATTCTCACTATCATCTTCATTATCAATAGTTCTAGTTTGAGATGAATTTTCGTCTCCATTTTGTTCTGGCATTGATATACTAGGTTCTTGTTTTGTTTCTGATGAACTTTCATCAGTTGTTGAATTTTCTTTTGGATAAATATTTATACTATTACTGTCCATAGCAGATTTAATTTCTATTTTACCATCCTTTTCTGCACGTCTTCCCCAACTATCTTCAACAACATAAGTTATTTGTTGCTCTCCTAACTTATCATAATCTACATTATCATCATTTACAGTTACTTCAGTTGTACTTATTTCACCATCATGGTCATCTTTTATTATTAAATTACTTGGAGCTTTTAATAAATCACCCTTATAATATGGAATTACTACATCAGTATTTCCTTCAAATTTAGGTGCATTATTATAAATATACTTTAATCCACTACTTAAAATTTCAAATCTACCATTTTCCATTTTTTTAATTTTAATTTCTTCTGGTGTAAGTCCACTTTTAAATATATTTTGTGGAACTAATTCTGTAAAATCATTATCTTTATCATTTTCTACATTCCCTTCTAATTGTAATGTAGTTTGAGGACTTTTAGCCCATATACTTAATGCATAACCTTCTTCATAAGGGAAGTTATTTATTCTATCTATTATAGTTTGCTCAATCTCTTGACTTCCTCTTAATGCAATTGTTCCTAAAGTTTTTCCTAGCGAATCAAATGCATTTATTTCAAACACTTGATTGTTATCTAAATAGTTTATACTTTTATTTTTACTTTCTATTACTCTTAATTTTTTTTCTATTGAGTCAAAGCCTATTACAAGTATAACATTATTCTCTCTATCTTTTACACTAAGCTTTACAGCTTCTAAATCTGTTCTAGGATCAACTTTTATTCGTCTAGTTTTCTCAATACTTGTTCCCCAACTATTCGTAATAGTATATTTTACAGTATAAATTCCTTCTTTTAATTTTTTAAAAGTTGTACTATTTTCAGTTTTTGTATTATTTTCTTGTGACCCATCATCACTTGAATTATCATCTTCAACGGTTTCATTATCTGCAACTCTTGTACTATTTGAAGGTGTTACTTCTTTTACTGTTATTTTATAATCTTCATTATTTTGATCATTAACATTTACTGATATACCCTCTAAAAGATCTAATGTATCTCCTCTTTTAATAGCTTTATCAATAATACCAAAAGCAGTTAACTCTTTTGATGTCATTTCCTTAAGCCCATCATCAGTTATCTTAAATCTAACTTGTGTATACTTATCAGTTGTTCCAAAACCATTTTCATAAGAATTATTAATTATTGTGCTTCCATTGGAATCTTCTGTAATAACATTACCTTTAATCTTCACAGCATTATGATATTTTGATTTTAAACTTATAGTATCATATTTGCTTAGTGCTAAATTATGTAACTTATTTAATTCAAATTTATCATGTTCAGTATCACCATTTAATGATACTTTTACTTTTTCTTCACCTTTTATATTTCTTACAATCATTTCAAAATAATTATCTTCACCAACCCTAGTTAAAATTAATTCTTCAATATTGCTTTCTTGATTATTATTTTGATTACTATTAGATTCTTGATTTTTAACTTCTTCAGCATCCTCTTTTTCTTCTTTTTTAACAATACCATCATCACTAGCTCCTTTTAATACAAATTTATTATCCTTAGTATCAAAAGCAACTCTAAATTCAGGATTTTCTGATGAAGCTAAATTGTTAGGTCCATAAACTTCTATTTCATTTTCTCTTACCTTAGATTCTACCTTTACAGTAGTTTCTATAACGGTTGCTCTTTCCCACTTATCATAAAGCAAATATTTCACCTTATAGGTTCCTACTTTATCGAAATTATAGCTTCTATATGATTGACTATTATCATGTCCAACAGTTCCTATTAACTTATCATCTATATAAATATATATATAATCTGTAGATATACTATCATTATCAATATCATCACTTAAAGTTATGCCATCTAATAAATCTACTATACCTTTGCTAATAGTTCTAATCTTTTTAACACCAGTCATAACAGGTGCTTTATTATATATAGCTTGTAAACCTGAATTACTTACTTTAAACCCAGTATTTTGCATATAATCAAACCTATTATTCTCAGATTGCATTTGTTCTACAGTTGGTATATGTCCATTTATATCACCTGTAATTTTAATACCCTTTAAATCACTTCTATATACTCTTATAATATCATCATCAGCATAAGTTACATTATTAAGTTCTAATAACTTAGGTGAAGTACCTCTATCATTACCAGTTAAGGTAATATTAGCTTTTTCATTTCCATTTGCATCTTTAATTTTAATAGTAAATGCAACATCATTTAAATTATTATTAGATAATTTTTCATCAGTTTGATTATAAACTTTATACTTATTAGTAAGAGTATCAAAACCTATTTCAAATGCTAGATTTCTAGTATTATTTTCTACATAATCCCATGGCTTAGTTACTGTTGAAGTACTATTACTTGTATCACTTGTAGAAGGTGTTTCTGATAGTGTAGTACTTTCTAAAGTGTCACCATCTGCTGATTCTCCATTTTTAGTAGTTCCTTGTATAGCACCAATTTCTGGATATATTTTAAATACATTTTTATATAAATTAGGTCTTACTGTAACTTTTCTTTCTACTGTTGTAGTTTTTCCCCAACGGTCTGTTGCTGTATAAGTTACAGTTTGCTCTCCTAATCTACTTGTATCAATAATAGCTGGCGAAATATTAGTTGTTAAATTTTCATTATCATGATCATCTTTATAAGTTACATTTGCACTCGTATCGAACTGTTGATTTTGATATACATCCACATCTTCTATCCCTTTTATTTCCGGTGCATTATTATATACTGATTTTAATCCTGTTTCTGTTAATCTAAATACAACATGATTCATATTATCTGGATCATTAACACCATCACTATAATCTTCTCTTTGCTTACTTATAGTACCTTTTATAATAGACCTTTCTGGTTGCTTATGCCATATGTATAAACAATCATCATATTCAAAAGGTTGATTATTCCAATTTTTATTACTAACACTCCCCGTATTAGTAGTATTCATAACTATATTACCATCTTCACTTCCTAAGAATTCAGTTTCTCTTTTTATCGTTCCATTACTGCCTATTAATACCATTTTATAAACAGCATCAGAATGTCCATTTAAAATATTTGTATAAGTTGTTTCTATTACCTTAAACTTTTTTTGTTGAAAATCAATTTGGATTTTAAATGGAAATTTTTCTGGAGCAACTGGTCCAAATACAACCTTATTATTAGTTACTTTATTTTCATCTGGATTAGTATATACAGATTTTAAACCACTTTCTGTAATTACAAATTTTACATTAAGTAAATTTTCAGGGTTTTGTACACCATCAGTATAATTTTCTCTTTCATCAGTTACATTGCCTGTTATAGAAAATCTAGTTGGATGTCCATGATAAATTTCAAAATAATCTCCATATTCAAAATTATAATTTATCAAATTTTGTAAAGTAGTATTTGATACTGGATCTCTATTATTTATTTCTATTTTAGGAACTATAGCAGTCGGTTCACCCCCATTTTTACTTGGTCTATATACTGCTATACTTACATATCCAGAAGTATTACTACTACCAAATGATCTATTATAAGTTTTTACATCTAATTTATTATTTTGATGATTAAATCCAATCCCAATTACTTCACCATTTCCGTCATTAAAGCTTATTCTATTTTTATCAATACCATTTAATATTAATAAATTTCTTTCAATACTTGTAGCTCTTCCCCAACTATCTTCAACTATTAACCTAATTGTGTTCTTAATATTAATAAATTTCTTTCAATACTTGTAGCTCTTCCCCAACTATCTTCGACTGTTAACCTAATTGTATTTTTTCCTATTTTTAAATGTTTCTCTTCTTCTTTTCTAAATGCTTTTTCTTCTGTTTTAGTAGAACTTTTTTCTTGGGTATAAGTATCTACCCTAGCATCACTAGAACCTTCATTGCTATTACTTCCTTCTCCACTAATATTATCTCTATTATCAGAAGCCTCTCCAGTGCTGCTCCCTTCTCCTTCTATTGGCTGATCTTCACCATTAACTTCTTTAGGAATAATAGTAACCTTTATTTTTGAATTATCAATAATATGACCATTTTCTTCATTATCACGATCATCTTTTACTTCTATATTTTTAGTATAATCAATAATATCTCCAGCATATGCTGTAAGCATTTCCTTGCTTGTAACAGTTATTTTAGGTGCTTTATTATAAATAGCATGAATCCCATTTTCTGTAAGATTAAATCTAACATTATCAATATAATCAGAATTAGTTATAGTTTGCGAATAATCTTGTTTCTCTTTTCCTGATTCACCTAATTTATCATTATCAATAACTTCACCTTTAATTTTTATTCTAGATACTTTACTACTCCATACACTAATGTAATAATCATCATAAATAATAACATCTTTTAACTTTTCTTTAACTTTTTCTATATTACTTGCTTCTTCTTCTGTTAATTCAATTTCTTTAACTTTTTGTTCTTGAGCATTAAATATACAAAACTTAAATACTTTTGCTTCTGATTGTTGATTATTCTCTTCAGAACTACTACTTCCTCCTGATGAGTCTTCACCTTGTGAACTGTCGCTATCTTCATTTGGAGTATTTTCAGTTCTTTGATTATCTTCTTTTTCAGAATTACTTTGAATTGATGTATCTGTTCTTTCTGATGGGTATTGTGGTTCACTAGGTATTTCATCCGTAGGTGGTGTTGTATTTTCTGAGCCAGTACTTGCTGAATTATTAGCTTTTTTACTTACATCAAATGTATTAGATATTGGATTATACTTAAGTGAAAATAAATTTTCACTTCCATTTTCATTATAAAACTCAATATCATTCGATACTGATCTTGATATTACAGATACAGTTCTTTTATATGTAGCACTTTTTCCCCATGCATCAGTTACTTTATAAAGTAATGTGAATTCTTTAACTTCATCAGTTTCTACATACTCATCTTCTTCATCATTAGTGCTACTTTTAAATTTACGTTTAGTTTTATTACTTTCTTCATCTTTAGGATTAAGCTTGCGCCCATCTTCATCAGTGATTTCGATACTATCAATACTAATTGTGCCTGTATCATCATGTATTTCAAGTCCTTTTGTTGCAATTTCTTGAGTTATATCATCATTTTTGTATATATATAACGTCTGGTCTAACCCTGTAATTGTAGGTGATTCATTATATATATTTTCTAAACCACTTGGCTTCACTTTAAATCTAGTATTTACCATTTTTTCATTACTTTCAAATCCATTTAAAAGTATATGGGCTTTAGCAGCTATAAAAATTCCATCCTTTGAATCATAACTCCATAATGCAAGATAATCATCTTCTTCATATGATAGTTCATTAATTTTATTAACTTCTGTACCATCCATTAAATTACCTTTAGTTAAAGTTATTGTTTTTGTTTCTTCAGCAACTTGGTTTTCATCACTTGTTTTAGTGATATTATTAGTATTTTTCTTTTTAATAAGTTTAAGTTCAAATACTTTATCTTCATTTTTTAAACTACTAGGTATTTTACTTATATCTATTTTATCAACTACAAATTTCTTAGTTTTATCATCGAATCTAATAGTTAATATGGGATCATCAGTTTCATTGTTTTTAATTGTTATATAGTTGTATTCTAAAGAACTTTGAGGATATACAGTTACTTTTCTTTTTATAAGTGAACTTCTTCCCCAACTATCTACAACTCTATATTCAACTTCTTTTTCTCCAACAGTAGTTAAATCAAGTTTTCCAACTATAACTTTTTTAATTAAATCTTCACCTTTATCATGGTCATCTTCAACTGTTAATCCTGTCATTAATTTTTTCTTTAACTGTTCTTCCGTTAAATTTTCATTTCTATCAAATTCCAAATTAACATCATCACTTATTTTAAATTCAGGAGCTTTATTATAGATATATTTTAATGTGGTTTCTCCTATTTCAAATCTTACATTTTTCATGAAATCTGTATTATCAATACCATTTTCATAATTTTCATAATCTGAAGAATCTTGTTTTTCACCTGAAGCATTACCTCCAGATGATGGTTGTTGTTGTATTTTAGTTATATTAGCGTCTCTATCTACTCCATGAATTATTACATTTTTAGGAGTATTAGACCACACTTCTATATAATCTGTTGTATTATAGTTATATCCATTAAATTTCTTTAATACCGCTTTTAAATTATCAGTACCTTTAATATTTAATGTTTTTTGTAACACTCCACCTTTAGTGTATATCTTTAACTTAAATATAGATGATGATACTGCTGAATCTATTGGTGTATCTTGTACACCTTCTAAATTATCTACTAAGAACTTCTTTTCTACTGGGTCAAATTTTATTTTAAATAAACTTTGATTTCCATTTTTAAATTCTATATACTTAGCATCCATTGGGTTAGTTGATGTAACTGTTAATTTTCTTGTTGTAGTACTTGATTTTCCCCACTTATCTGTAGCAGTGTAAGTTATAGTTTGTTCCCCTACTTTTTTTACATCATAAGAAGTATACGTTATAGAAACAGCCTTGGTATCTAAATTATCAGCATCAAATTTATCAAAATCATCAGTGATTTTCTCCTTTATTCCGTATAAGGGATCAAATGACTCCCCTCTTGAAATCGACTTTTCTTCTAAGTTTTCAATTGTTGGTGCATCATTTGTAACTTCCTGTAATCCAGTTGCTGTAATTTTAAATCTTCTAGATGAAATATCTTGATTATCCATACCATTAGAATAATCCTTAGTTGTACTGCTAATTCTATTTTGTGTACTATTATTGGTCTTTTGATAAACACTTATATTTCCTCCTATTTTAAGCTTAGGTTTAACTATATTAGAATCTTGTGAAGTATCACTTGTTCCTTGTTCAGTTTCTGCATGCCATATCCCTATGTAATCTCCTTCTTCATAAAGTTGATTGGCAATTTTATCCAACTTATCAGAATCACTTTTATCATTTCCTAATAAAGATACCGAAGCTTTTTCATTCATATCCTTATCATATAATACAAATTTAAAATACTCACTATCTCCAGTATTACTTAATTTTCTACCATCTTGATCAGCAATTTGAATTTGCTTTGCTGTAGTATCAAACCTTATTAAAAATCTTGTTTTTTGTCCATTAAAATAAGGTGTACCTTCCACTGTTATTTCATTGGCAGCTAATCCAGTAGTAGCTTGGCTTGTACTATTATTTGTACTTGCAGTACGTAAATTTATTTCTTCCCTAATAATTTGGGGTTCTTCTTGCTTTACTTCTTCTTGCTTTACTTCTTCTTGTTCAACTTTCTTAGGTAAAATCTTTCTCTTACCAGTTGCTTTTCTACCCCAGCTATCTTCAACAGTATAACTTACATCTAAAACTCCATCTTCAAGTTCTGTTATTAAAGGTACAATCTTAGAATTATCAATATCTCCATCATGATCATCCTTTATTGATATTCCTGTAAGAATATCATTCGTAGGATTTTCTGATTCTTCAATATCTGTAAGTCCATTTATAACTGGTGCTTCATTATATACAGTTTTAAGGTGATCTTCTTCAACTTGGAATCTTACATTTCCAATGTAATCATAATTATCAATTCCATCAGAATAATCTTCCTTTTGCTTGTCAACATCACCTTGAATATTACCAGTAATCTTTAATACATCCTTACTATCAGTAGGTGTTATTTGTATAAAATCTCCTACTTCATAGTTTAAGCTTTTTAATGGCTCTAACTTTTCAGAGTTTCCCGTATCCTTACCTTTAAGTTCTACTGAAAACTTTTCTTTTTGCTCTTTATCAAATATCTTTATCCTATACATTGTTTCTTCTGGAGCTTCTTCTGATATATTCTTTTCAGATTGTTCACTAACAGCGAATTTCTTTTCCTTTTCATCAAATCCAATAGAAAACAATAGTTCATTAGTTTTATCTATATATGCATTAAAAGTAACTTTATCAAGTCCTAATTCTTCTTTTGATTCAGTTTTTTCATTTTTCTTTACTTCATCAGTGCTTGAATCATCTTCTTCCTTATTTTTTTCTTCAGCATCAACCTGCGATTTATCGCTATTTATAACACTTTCTTTAATTGTTTTTGCAATTGTATCAACAGGTAATGTTTGAGAAAATAATGTTGCTGCACAAATAATAGAAACTAACTTTTTATTCATTTGTTCTTCACTCCTCTCTAATTATTATCTTTTTTTCGACTATATAATCACCTCTTTTTTTATATATTTTAATAATATTTAATTTTAAAGAGCTCATTTTTTATATTAACATTTTAATAATATTTTCTCAATTATTAAACTTATCATTTTCTGTGTTTTTGCGTAGTATTTTGTTCATTTGGCGTTTTTAAAAAATAAACACAGTAGAATATTGTATTTTTCACCAATATATCTACTGTATTTATCAATTAAAAGTTTACTTCTACTATTTCATCATTAAGTTCTGTTACCATAATTATACTTCCTCTTCCAGCCCTATTTTGTAACTTAATGTCTGTCATCTTAATTTCTTTCTTTTCCTTATTTTTAGATATTAATGTTATTATATCATTATTTATTACTTCTAAATCTTCATGATTTTCCTTAACATCTGCAGAAATTACTTCATCACCATCTCTTAAACTAATTCCTGTAACACCTGATGCTATTCTTCCCATTGAATTTACATTTTCACTGGAGAATTTAATTGCCATTCCACCTTTAGTTACTATAATAACATCACTTAAAACATCATCAGCCATTCTCACAGCAATTATCTCATCATTTTCATACTTGAATTTATAACCTTGCTGAACTAAATATTCTCCACCATACTCACTTAAGGCAGTCTTTTTAACCATCCCCTTCTTAGTGAAGAAGTACAGCATCTTTTCCATAGTGAAATCTTTTATAGAGTAAATATCTATAATTATTTCACCTTTACTGAAGCCATCTACTAAACTTGTTAATGGTATTTCTTTTTCATTGATCTTTGTAAGTAAGAATCCCTTAACCTTATATACATTACCTTTATTACTAAATAATATTAAATCACTTAAATTATCAGTATTTACCTTTAATCTATCATTTTTCTTAGCTTTGGCAAAAACTTTGAAATTATTCTTGGCAGTAAGTCCTACAGAGAATTCATAGTATTCAAACTCATTAGTATAAGCTACTTCAACAACTTCATCATCTGCTGTTAAATTAAATAGCTGTTGTCCTAAAACATTTCTTTGCATATCTTCAATCACTGGTACCTGTAACTTGAATTCTAAACCTAGTTTAGATTTTACTTCTAAGAATTGCCCGTCAAATTCACTATCTACAAGAACACAATTTACAACAAATTCATTTTCTCTAAGCTTTAAAGCTTGTAGCTTGCTATAATTTGTTACAAACTTGTCTAATGTACTTTTCTTTATAGTACCCTTATTAGTAATGAATAGAAAACTTCTTTCTGCATCAAATATATTTATGGACATTGCAGATATAATAGTCTCTTCATCTAAATCTAAAGCTTTAATAATGGAATCAATTCTTTCACCTTTTTCTTTCCATTTGAATTCGGGAATATTTATACCTTTAGTTTGATACATATTTCCCTTATCTGTAAACACTATGACGTTCTCTGCTGTATTAGATTTAAATAAGTATTTAAGTTCATCACCATCTCTATAATCTATATCATCAGCATTAGAATTAGATCTAGTGTAACTTCTTACTGGTAATCTCTTAATAAATCCATCTTTTGATAAAGTAATCATTACATCCTCAACAACAATAAGCTCTTCCACATCTATCCTAGCTTCACTATCATTTTCCACCACCATAGTTCTTCTTGGTTTTCTATATTTGTCAGTGATTTCTTTTAATTCAGTTTTAACAACTTTTAAAAGCTCTTTTTCGCTAGCTAAAATCTTCTTTAACTTACTTATTTTCTTTTCTAATTCAGCATATTCTTTTTGAAATACTGTTATTTCAAGGCCAGTTAATCTATAAAGCATAAGCTCTAAAATTGCTTCAGCCTGCTCTTCTGTAAATCCAAATTTAGTAACAAGATTTATTCCAGCATCCTTTTTAGACTTAGAAGATCTTATGGTAGCAATAACTTCATCTAATATATTTATTGCCTTAATAAAACCTTCAACTATATGGAATCTCTTTTCTGCTATTGATAACTCTTTTATAGTTCTTCTAGTAATAATTTCTTTTTGATGTTCAATATAATGCATTAATATAGTCTTAAGCCCCATTGTTTGTGGCTTTCCATTGGCTAAAGCAACCATATTAAAACTTAAATTACATTGTAAATCAGTTTTCTTAAATAAATATTTAAGAACCTTATCTACTGATTCTCTTGTGGCAGCTTTCTTAAATTCTATTACAGCTCTTACTCCACTTCTATCTGATTCATCTCTAATATCAACTATACTTTCAAGAACTTTTTGATGTTTCTTATCACCAGTCATTTCAGATATTGTCTGTAATAATTTCGCTTTACATCTTCTATATGGGAATTCTGTAATAACAATTCCCAATCTACCATTTTCTAATGTCTCTATAGATGTTTTAGCTCTTAAAGTAACCTTTCCTTCTCCTGTTTCATAAGCAGAAAGTAATGATTTCTTACCTATTAATATTCCTCCTGTTGGTAAGTCAGGAGCTTTTATATATTCCATTAATTGCTCTGTAGTTATTTCTGGATTATCTATAGTTGCTAGCACTGCATCTGTTACTTCTCCTAAATTATGAGGAGGTATATTTGTTGCCAATCCTACTGCAATACCAAATGTACCATTTACTAAAAGATTAGGATATCTTGAAGGAAGTACCTTAGGTTCAAAATCACTATCTGAATAGTTAGGAACCATATCCACTGTATCCTTATCAATATCTTTAAGCATTTCCATAGCTATATTGGAAAGTCTTGCTTCAGTATAACGCATCGCTGCTGCACTATCTCCATCCATTGATCCAAAATTCCCATGTCCATCAAATAATGGTTCTCTTGTTGAGAAATCCTGTGCCATAATAACCATTGCTTCATAAACTGATGAATCTCCATGAGGATGGAACTTACCTAATACATCTCCAACTATTCTTGCTGATTTATAATATGGTCTATCTGGAAAAGCCTTTAACAGATATGATCCATAAAGAATCCTTCTATGAACTGGCTTTAACCCATCTCTAACATCTGGAAGTGCTCTTTCTTTTGCAACTTCAACTGCATATGGAAGATAATTATCTGGCATAGCTTCTTCTATTGGAACCGTCATTATGTTCCTATCTCTAGGAATATTTATCTCTTTCTTTGCCATATTTAATTCTACCTCTTCTCTATTTTAAAACTCTGCATATTTATACATATAATTCTTTCTTGGTTCTACTACATCACCCATAAGAAGTGATACCATTTTTTCTGCTTTGGCAGCATCTTCTATGGTAACTTTATAAAGGGTTCTTGTTTCTGGATTTAATGTTGTATCCCAAAGCTGCTCTGGATTCATTTCTCCAAGTCCTTTATATCTCTGTATTAAGAATCCCTTTCCAATTTCTTTTTTAACTTCTTCTAGTTCATCATCACTAAAAGCATATTTAAACACTTCTTTACCTTTTACAGTTTTATAAACTTTATATAAAGGTGGCTGTGCTAAATATAAGTGTCCATTAGTTATTAATGGTCTCATATATCTATAAATGTAAGTCATCCATAATGTTCTGATATGATATCCATCAACATCTGCATCACTCATGATTATTATTTTGTCATATTTTAAATCTTCTTCTCTATAATTATCTAAAGTTCCTGTACCTATAGCAGTATTAAATATCTTAAGTTCCTCTGATGCTAAGACATTTTCAAGTTTTTGCTTTTCAGTATTCATAATTTTACCTTTTGAAGGCATTATGCTTTGGAATCTTCTATCTCTAGCTTGTTTTGCAGAACCTCCGGCAGAATCTCCCTCCACTACGATAAATTCATTTACACTTTTATCTTTTAAAGTACATACAGCTATCTTTCCTGCAAGAGGTGCTGTTCCTTTTCCTACCTTTTTCTTTTCTGCTTCATTGATTTTTTTTATCTTTTCTCTTCTTTGTGCTGCTGCTAAAGCATTGTTTATAAGACTTGTAGCTACTTCTTTATTATCTTCTATCCATTCACAAAACTTAGTATAGGATAAATCATTCATCATTGTATAAGCTTCTGAACTTCCTAGCTTAGTTTTAGTCTGTCCTTCAAAAACAGGATTGGTTATCTTGATTCTTACGATGGCCGTCATACCTTCTCTTAAATCATCACCCTCAAATTCTTTATCTTTTTCCTTAACTAATCCTAACTTCTTAGCCCACTCTTTAAATGCTCTAGTCATTCCTGTTTTAAATCCACTTTCATGAGTTCCAGCTTCTGTTGTTGGAATATTATTTACATAACTTGCTATATACTCTGTAGTTGAATCTGTAAATTGAATGCATACTTCACCAAACATCTGAGTGTTTTCAAGATTTCTTTCACCTTCAAAAATTATAGGATTTTGATGAATTGGTGTTTTACTTTCATTTAAGTATTTTATAAAATCTAAAAGACCATTTTCTGAATAATATTCCTTTTTTACTTCTTCATCTTTTCTTCTATCTATAAGTTCTAAGTATATTCCTTTATTTTGAAATGATAATTCTTTTAATCTCTCATCTATAACATCGAATTTAAAATCTGTGGTACTAAATACCTCCTTTGATGGTTTAAAAGTTACTCTTGTACCAGTATCCTTTGATTTTCCTACTATTTCTAAAGGAGTAACTGCTGTACCTGGCATATCTTTGCCTAATTCTTTATCAAAAGCATATTCAAATCTCTGTCTATATATATTGCCATTTTGATGAACTTCTACCTCTAACCATTCTGATAGTGCATTTACTACAGCTGCACCAACACCATGAAGTCCACCTGATGTTTTATAATTCTTATTATCAAACTTACCACCAGTGTGAAGTTCAGTATAAACCATTTCCACACCTGTCTTTTTCTTAATTGGATGTACTCCCGTAGGAACTCCTCTACCATTATCTATGATTGTTACACTTTTATCTTTATTTAAGATAATACTTGCCTTATTTCCATAACCATTTGAAATTTCGTCAATGGAGTTATCTAGTATTTCCCATATGCAGTGATGTAATCCCTTTGTTCCAGTAGACCCAATATACATCCCTGGTCTAACTCTTACTGGTTCAAGTTTTTCAAGTGACGTTAAGTCAGTTACATCATACTTAACTCTATTTTCCATGTCTCTTCAATCCTCCAAAAACCATTCTTTAATTTTTAACTATAATATTCTATCACATTTTTATATTTTAACAAAACATACTTTCGATTACATATATTTATTTTTTCCTTTCATATTTTATTATATTGGTGTTAGTATAAAGTAGTGGACACATTAAATCGA
>NZ_FR886588.1:0-21234 GCF_000436575.1 Clostridium sp. CAG:265 | reverse complement strand
CTTTTACCTCACTTCCACCTTGTGAGTTAAATACTACATCATAGCTATTTTTTGTCCACTTTGCATATAATGTTATGTCATCTTCCTTTACACTATCATTTTCAAAATCCCATTCAGTTGTAAAGTTTGTATCTGTATACCAACCTTCAAATGTATACCCGTTTCTTATTGGATCATCAATTTTATTTATTAATGTATCTTTTCCTACTGAAAAATAGGCTTTATTTATATCTACGTTATCTTTTTGATGACCACCATTAAAATCAAATGTAACAACTGATTCTTCATTATTATACAATTTAATTACATAAATAAATTCTTTACCAGTTAAAGTATCTGTAAGTATAATTTTATAATCTCCTACAGGTAAGTTTGGATTATCTATTCCAATAATCATTTCATTTTGAATTTCTAAAACTTCAAAATACATATCATCTTCTGATACTTCCTGTCCATCTACCCCTAAAATTTTATAATCAAATATTGGAGTGTATTCTAGTAAATTATCATTTATATCTTTAAATACTAAATTATAAACTTCTTCTCTATAATTACTTAAATCAATTCTATTTTCTCCCTTTATTTCCACTTTATCTAATTTAGGCTTATCTGTAACTCTAGTAATCCATTGTTTTTTATTATCAGCATTTTCACACTTTAATTCATACATTGTTTGATTCCAATATGGCTTAAACATTACTTGTCCAGTAGAATTATTAGATGCAGAAATATATTTATGATCTACTAATATCATTCCTGAAGTTTGTGCATCATTTCCCTCTGTTCTTAATTCAAGTGTTCCATTTAATGCACCTTCTACATTGATTGATCCACTTTTAGAAAAAATTATCTTTGATGAATTTTCACCTAAAAGGTTGCCTTTAATATCTAATGTATTTGTTTTAGATGATATATCTAATTTACTATCTCCTAATAAACTTAAACTTCCATTAACTTCATCAAAATTAGATTCATCATTTATTTTAATACTACTATTGTTTAATGTAATGTCTTTAAAACCTAAAATAGTTGTTCCAGCCATACCATTATAGTTATTTAAAGTTAAATTAGCTTGCCCAAGATTACTTGCTTTCTTAAAACTATTAGCAAAAATATTTCCAATACTAATATTAATATTTCCATTTACACCACCATTTACTCCATTGGCATAAATATCTTCTAATATTTTAACTCCACTATTTAGCTTTAATGTTACATTTCCAGTATAATTCCCTGTATAACTTCCAGTATAAATATTTTCAAAAATAGTATTTTTTCCTGTTGTATTATCTACTACTAATTCTGAATCATTATTATTTATACTTTCAGATGAACTACCATATACTGTTGGCCAACTCTTTTCTGTTGAACTTTCAACTGAAACATTATTCATAACTAACTTATGACCATTTAAAAATATTCCTCTATTATCTACAGACACTCCTGGAAAAGACCATGCAAAATTTTTCAGTACAACATCCGCTTCTAATTGAAATGAAGTTCTAGAGTTTAATGTAGCATCTGTTCCTTCCATACCTTCAATAGTAATATTTTTTTTACATATAAATGGAGCTGCTCCATCACTTCCTTGCCCAAGAATAGTTACATTTCCATTTAAAACAATTGTATCTCCGTCCTTTGCTTGTTCATAAGCAGTACTAAAACTTTTATATGGATTACTTTCAGATCCATTTTCTACTCCATCATGAATTTGTTTAACATATATTTTTTTCCCAGTACTTTGATGATTCTCTAATAAAACACTTTTATTAAATTCATCATTACTTGTAATTAATTCTGAGGCATTAGCTATAGTTATATTGTTAGCCAAAACTGTAATTACACTTGATGCTGCTAATACTTTTTTACTATATTTTTTCATATGATTAATTACTATATATCAAAATATAATTTATATTTTGATATATAGCCCCCTTTCTTATAATTTAAACTATATATACTCAATATTTTTATATTCGTTAAGTCTAACAATATCTGAATATTTTTCTATAGTTAATTTTTAGCCACTCGTTAATAATCTTTATGCTATGCTTACCTGTACTCTGTTATCAAGCTCATTATACCCCATATTATGTTTAGGTTATAAACTTACATATTCAATTTTTATATAATATTTTAACTTGGTAAACTTATTATAAATTCAGAACCCTTATTAATTTCACTATAAACTTCTATTTCTCCTCCATGAGCATTTACTATTGATTTTGCTATTGTAAGTCCTACTCCAGCTCCTTTCTCATTAGCAACTCTTGATTTATCTAATCTATAAAAACGTTCAAATATATTTTTGTATTCACTTTTTGGTATACCAATTCCACTATCTTTAATACTTATATTGATACTATTATTTTTCTTAAAAACTTTAATATATATCTCATTATTTCCATTATTATATTTAATAGCATTAGATAATATATTTATAATTACTTGAGCAAATTTTTCTTTATCAATTAATGCCTCTATATTTTCTAATTGATATTTAATTACTATATTCTTTTCTAGAGCTTTTCCTTCATAATTATAAGCAATAGATTTTATGTAATTTTTCAAATTAACTATTTCTTTATTTAAATTATCTTTTCCACTATCAAATTTAGCTAACTTTCTTAATTCATCAACAAGATTTGTAATTCTTTTTACTTCTTCATTTATACTATTAAGCCTTTCATTAGTTGGCTCCCAAATCCCTACAATAATTGCATCTAAATGACCTTTTATACTTGTAAGTGGTGTCCTTAGTTCATGAGCTATATCACCAGTTAATTGCTTTCTTAAATTTTCTTGATCATTTAACTCATTGGATAACTTATTTATAGAATTTATTAAATCATCAATTTCCATTATATTACTCTTATAATTTAATTTATTTTTATAATTTCCCTCACCTATATATTTTGTCATTTTTGAAACCTTAGAGATAGGTTTAGCTATTGATCTAGATATTATTATTGAAATTATTATAATACTGGATATTGAAATAACTCCTATTATAATTATAATCCTATTTATAGCATTAAAAAATTCAACATCATTTTCCATATAATAAGTAGATGCATAATGACCTATATACGCATACCCAACTAAAATATTACCCTCATCATCATTAATATCAACTTTTAACTCTTCAAAATAATTATCCCATTGCTTTTCTATACTTTTCATATTTTTACTTATATCATTTAAAGTTTTATCTGATAATACTTTTTCATCTTCAAATACACTCCATACCTTATTATTATTTTTATCATATATTTCAATTGCAATACCTTTTCTAATGGCTTCTATTCCTAAACCCTCTATAAACTCAGTATTCCAACTTTCATTTGTATATAGGTTTTTTAAGTCAAATTCAATTAAGTGATTTACTTCTACTTTATTACTATCATCAACATACTTTTCAAAAGAATCTTTAAAAATTGTATTAACAAACAACTTTATTGATAAAATTGTTACAATCATAATAAGTGTGAAAGATATTATAAGTTTGCTATTTATTGACTTTAATTTACTTTTGTAATCCAAACCTATATCCTACCCCATAAACAGTTTGAATTATTTTAGGATTCCTTGAATCCTCTTCTATTTTTTGTCTTAAATTTTTTATATGGCTGTCTATAGCTCGATCACCTTTTTCATAATATCCTTCAATAGTACTTTCTAGTAAATTTTCTCTTGAATATATTTTTTTAGGATTATTTATTAATGTAAGTAATATTTTATATTCAGTATTTGTTAATATAACTTCTTTTCCCTTAACCTTAACTTCATGAGTGGAAGTATTTACTTCTAATTCTTCCCCATACTTTATTATTTCATTGTCATAACTAGTAATATTACATCTTTTCAAAACTGCTTTAACTCTCAATATTAATTCACTTATATTAAAAGGCTTACAAATGTAATCATCGCACCCTAAATGAAATCCATCAATCTTATCTTCATCTTCAATTTTAGCTGTTAACATAATTATAGGAACTTCTGATTTACTTCTTATATATTTACATATTTCTTCCCCACTCACATATGGAAGCATTCTATCTAATATTATTAAATCATATTTTTTTGAATTTATTTTATCTATAGCACTTTTACCATCATAAGCAACATCTGCATAATATCCTTCATTATCTAAAAAAGCCTTTATAAATTCACATATTTTTTCTTCATCATCAACTATTAATATATTAGTCATTGTTACCCTCCAAAAAGTTTTTTCTTTTATTTTATAACTATTTTTTATAACATTTAAAAAGTTGCCCTTAAATATATCTTAAAGACAACTTTTTATAACTATTATATTCCTAAAAGTAGTTTTGCAAAAGCAAAGTAAACAATTAATGCAAAGGCATCTACTATTGTTGTAATAAGAGGACTTGCCATTATTGCTGGGTCTAAGTTTAGTTTTTTTGATATTATAGGTAAAATTCCTCCTACAACTTTAGCTAACACTATAGTAAAAAATAAACTTGCACATACTGTAAGTGAAACCATAAATCCTGCACTAGTAAAGAAATATAACCTTAAGAAATTAACTGATGATAAAATACTAGCAACAACTATACTTACTTTAAATTCTTTAAATATTACTTTAAAAATATCTTTTGTTGTTATTTCTCCAAGTGCTAATCCTCTTATAATCAACGTAGATGATTGAGAACCTGAATTTCCACCAGTATCCATAAGCATTGGAATAAATGATGCTAATATTACTACTGATTGAAGAACATCTTCAAAACCTTGAATTATTGCTCCAGTAACTGTTGCTGATATCATTAATATTAAAAGCCATATTATTCTATTTTTTGCTAATGTCCAAACTGAAGTTTTTAAATATAGTTGTTCAGTTTTCTCAATAGTATCCATCTTTTGTTTAGATTTTTTATCTAAATGTTGACTTAATTCACTCATTTTGTTTTCTTGAACTGCTCTTAATAATTCTTGTGCCATAATTTCCTCCTTTAGAGTTCATATATACACAAGTAAATTAGTAAGATTATTTAAATTTAAAACATTGTGCCATATATGAACTACTTATCCTATTTAATATTTTTATTTCATTATTTCCTAAAGGTATATCATCCATATAAATCACACTCCTTAATCAGTTTACTTCTTAAGTTTACAAAACAATTGTGGAGAAATTATGAGCTTTTCATTTTAATTCTAGCTGATTTTTCATCTATATTATACAACCTGCTAATACCATTATTGATTAAAACTATTCCTAACATCTTTATTCATAACCTATACTACTAATATTTACGTATAGATAACTCTTTGGAGTTTAAAAATTTCTTTCTTACAAAGTTATGACATAAATTTATTGCACTTTCTATATTTTGAGTCAAATTCCCCAAAACTCTTAATACAAATCCACTTACTTCAAGTTCTGATATTCCAAAATAAATTGGCAAATTTAAATTATTAATATTATTTCTTAAATCCTCAAGAATTTCCACATTAATATTTTTATTTATTACAAGTAATGTTCCAAAATTTTCATAGCCTTCAAAAAAACCTAATTTAGTAACATCATCTTTTCTTGGATTTATTAATAAATTATCTAATAGAACTATTTTATTATTTACATATACTTTTGTTTTCAACTGAACACTACTATATTTAAATTTTTCTCCTTCTTTTGACCATCCTGATGTAATTCCATCACTATATATTAGTGTTGAACTTTCATCCATATAAATATTGTTTACCTGCTTATAAATTGCATCTTTATAAAGTATTACACTATCTGTTATATACTCTAAGATGCTATTTTTATGTAAATTTATTAACGTTTCTTGTTCAACTTTCTCTCCATGTACACATTTATATACTTTTGTAGAAGCTTGTGTTGTTATAATTGATCTTGTATCTTCCTTTAGATTAATGCTGTATTTATATTTTTCACCTTCAATATATCCTCCTCCAAGACCAACTATAAAATAAGTTGAAATTTTTTCACTATCAAGATGAATAGTTGGTGATAATTTTATTAACCCATTAAACCTTTTTTCACTTATAACAGTTTTTTCATTCTTTTTCTCTAATACTATTTCAAATTCTCCTGCATACTTACTGTTACTCATATTAATTAATTCCTTCTAATAAACAATTCTTTTTAATCCACAACAAGACTTCATTTACACCTTCATCCTTTTTTAAATTAGTAAATATAAAAGTCTTTTCCTTTCTAAAGGTTAATGTATCTCTTCTCATAACGTCTAAATCTGCTCCAACATAAGGAGCTAAATCTATTTTATTAATGATAAATAAATCACTCTTTATCATTCCTTGCCCTGCTTTTCTTGGAATCTTTTCTCCTTGTGCCACATCAATTATGTAAATAGAAAAATCCACTAAATCTGGACTAAATGTTGCCGCTAAATTATCTCCACCACTTTCTAAAAAAATAATATCTAAATCATTAAATCTCCTTTTCATTTCTTCTATAGCAGCAAAATTCATTGATGCATCTTCTCTTATTGCTGTGTGTGGGCATCCACCTGTCTCTACTCCAATAACTCTATCTTCACTTAATACAGAATTATTAACTAAAAATTTAGCATCTTCTTTTGTATAAATATCATTGGTAATAACTGCACACTTATATTCATCCTTAACTAATCGAGTTATTCTTTCTATTAATAAAGTTTTTCCACTTCCAACAGGCCCACCTACCCCTATTATTACTGGTTTTTTCATATATCTCACCCTTTATCATATAACTAATTGTAATACTTTATTTTTTCAATGTTTAAGACATAAATAATCTAAACTCTAATATTTCATGATTTATCTGAGCTAATTCAATGCCTGGAATACTTGCTCCAAAAAAACTATAATCTAAGTTTTTAATCTTTTGATATAAAACTTTAAAACTCTCACTGCATTTTTTTAGAATTATCTGACCATCTTTTTGTCCTAATGGTATAGCCCTAACACCATTTTGAATAAGCGTTGAAATTGTACTATACATATGAAAAACTATAGTTTCTTCTTCATTAAAATTTAAAGAATACATAAGTAATCCAAACACTATAGCTGGATGACCAAAAGCCTTCTTTCCATTTATTTTTTCTTCATACTCTTTTAAAATGTCACTATCATATAAATCAAGAAATAATTTAATCATTCTGCTGGCTATAAGCTTTGATCCATTTCTAGTTTCTTTAGCTATGGTTTGAACTGTAAGCATTCTATCAAGTTCTAAAATTTTTTCCCATTCATTCTTATTCAAATATTCATACAACATCCTAATTGCCAATCCATCGCTATAAATAAATACATTATTTAAAAATACATCAAGATATTCTTTTAACTTCTCTGAATTTGTAATTTTATTATTTCTTAAGTAACTCTCCATACCATATGAATGATTAAAAGAACCTATAGGAAAGTTAGAGTCACATATTTGTATAACACGTAATACATTTATGATATTATCTTCATTACTTTTAATGTGTGTGTGCAAATTCAACATGTTTAAACGCCTTTTTTAAAGTTATATTTTCTCTTGAATAATTAACATTATCTCTTTTTAATTCTTCTTCTACTAACCTATCATATTGGATTATCATTTTATCATCTTCAAATTGTGCTTGAAGATGCCTATTTCCTAAAGCGTGTGCTATTACTCCCATTTCAGTTATACTTGAAGGTTTAATAATTAACACATCTTCACTATTAGCTTTCACAACTATAAGTTTCTTATCTTCATTATAAAGAATATCACCATCTTTTAATTTTTCGTTATTATCTAATGTTATTCCATACTCTCTGTTATGGTCTGAAGTTACTCTTAAAATTCTTTTAAGCATATCTTCACTATTTAAATATATTGTTTCAACATGATATCCATTTAAATCATCTATTTCATTAATATTTCCTATTATCTCATGAAAAATCATTTCTCAATCCCTCCTATAAGATTTAAAAATTATATTAAATTTATTTTTAAACTTAGAATAAGAAGTATCTTTGTGCCAATGGTAATTCTTTTGCTGGTTCACAAGTTATTAACTCTCCATCTACAGTGACATCATAAGTTTCTGGATCAACACCAAGCTTTGGAGTTGCATTATTTAATTTCATATCTTTCTTTGTTAAATTTCTTATTCCGCCTACTGGTAATACTAACTTTTGTAATCCTAATTCTTCTTTTATGCCATGCTCATATGCGTATTTAGAAACAAAAGTTGCAGAAGTTGGATATTTTGCTTTTCCATATGCAGCAAAACAATCTCTATAAAATTCTGGCTGACACGTTGGAATAGATGCATTTGCTTCTCCTATTATTGATTTATTTACCATACCACCTTTAATTACCAGATGTGGTTTTACACCAAAGAATTGTGTATCCCAAAGTACTAAATCTGCCATTTTCCCTACTTCTATGGAACCTACATATTGTGATATTCCTTGTGCTAATGCTGGATTTATTGTATATTTTGCAATATATCTTCTCACTCTATTGTTATCATTTTCTTCAGAGTCACCTTCTAATATTCCTCTTTGTCTTTTCATCTTACTTGCAGTCTGCCATGTTCTAGTAATAACTTCACCTATTCTTCCCATAGCCATTGCGTCAGAACTCATAATACTAAATACACCCATATCTTGTAATATATCTTCCGCTGCAATTGTTTGATGTCTTATTCTAGAATCTGCAAATGCAATATCTTCTGGAACTTTAGGATCTAAGTGATGACATACCATTAACATATCTAAATGTTCTGCAATTGTATTTATAGTAAAAGGTTTAGTTGGATTAGTTGATGCTGGTATTACATTAAGTTTAGAAGCTACTTTTAACAAATCTGGTGCATGGCCACCACCTGCTCCTTCAGTATGATATGTATGAATTGTTCTTCCTGCAATTGCTTCAATTGTATGTTCTACAAATCCACCTTCATTTAATGTATCAGTATGTACTGCAACTTGAACATCATATTTATCTGCTGTTTTTAATGAGTAATCTATTGCAGATCTTGTTGCTCCCCAGTCTTCATGAACCTTAAGGCCACAAGCACCTGCTTCAATTTGCTCTGCTGTAACCCTTATATTAGCTCCACTACCTTTTCCTAAAAAGCCAAGATTTATTGGAAAGCTTTCTGCAGATTGTAACATACGATGAATATTCCACTTTCCTGGTGTTGAAGTAACGGCATTAGTTCCATCAACAGGGCCTGTTCCTCCCCCTATAAGTGTTGTTATTCCTCCTTCCAGTGCAGCATTAACAACATCTGGGCTTATATAATGCACATGAGTATCTATACCACCTGCAGTTATTATCCTGCCTTCTCCAGCCAATGCTTCTGTACTTGGTGATACTATAAAATCCACATCATCCATAGTATAAGGATTACCACCTTTACCGATAGCTAAAATCTTTCCATCACGAATACCAATATCAGCTTTATATATTCCTGTATAATCTACAACAGTGGCTCCTGTAATAATAAGATCTGCAACCATAGGATTTTCTCTGCTTTCAATTGCATTTTGCCCCATTCCATCTCTTAAGACCTTACCACCTCCAAATTTACATTCATCACCATATCCTGTATAATCTTTTTCAATTTCAATAATTAAATCTGTGTCACCTAGCCTTATTTTATCTCCTTTAGTTGGCCCAAATAATTCTAGATAACGATGTCTATCAATTTCAAAACTCATTATTCTTTCACTCTCCTTCCATCTAAGTATCCGTCAACTAAATTACGCAAACCGTAAACTCTTCTAACTCCACCAATATCTATTAAATTTATTTCTTTTTTATCTCCAGGTTCAAATCTAACTGCAGTACCAGATGGAATATCTAATCTCTTTCCATAAGCTTTTTCTCTATCAAACTTTAAGTAATCATTTACTTCGTAAAAATGATAATGAGAACCTATTTGTATAGGTCTATCTCCAGTGTTTACCACTTCAAGCTTTATTGCTTCTTTTCCTTTGTTATATTCTATAGTTCCTTCTTTTATAATAAATTCTCCAGGTATCAATTATGTCTATCTCCTTTCTTAACGTATTGGATCATGTACTGTAACTAATTTAGTCCCATCTGGAAATGTTGCTTCAACTTGAACTGTATGAATCATTTCAGGTATACCTTCCATTACATCGCTTTTACTTAAAATTTTTGTACCATAGTCCATTAAATCTTTTACTTCTCTACCTTCTCTAGCACCCTCTAAAAGCTCATTAGTAATTAGCGCTACCGATTCAGGATAATTTAGCTTTAAGCCTTTCTCTTTTCTTCTCCTTGCAACATCTGCAGCAACAACAATCATAAGTTTTTCTCTTTCTCTGTCTGTTAAATGCACTTGTTTTTTTCCTCCCTTTTCATATTACCTTATTAAATATTATGTATTATTTGTAATTTTCTAATTAAGATACATAAATTTAAAAATTAGCATAAAAAAATAAAAAATGTTAAATATATTTATACAAGATTTCACTTACTAAGTACATTTAACATTTTTTAATGAATTTATTAATTATATTTTTATAAATAAGTTTATATCCTATAAAACAACTGAAAAAGCCCATATTTATAATATTACATCCTAAAGAATATCTTCTTTTTTTCTTATTTTATTAATAAAAAAATAAATTTACTTACCAATGTATTTTATATTACCTTGTATCTATAAAATAAACCCACAAAAATCATGATTTTTGTGGGTTTCATGTATAGAAGTGATGTAATACTCACATTTAAATATTGCTATCTTGGAATACACATTGGTCTATTAGTAATAGGATCAGGAATTACTATACTCTCTATACCAAATACATCCTTTAACATTGTTTCATTAAATATATCATGTACTTTACCTTTTGAATATATCTTCCCATTTTTCATACAAACAAGATTATCTGCATATCTAGCAGCTTGATTCAATTCATGTATTACTATAACTATTGTTTTTTTAGTCTTTTTATTTAAATCTTTTAGTAACTCTAAAATTTCTATTTGATATGCTAAATCTAAATAAGTTGTAGGTTCATCTAATAACAATATATCTGTATCTTGAGTTAATGACATTGCAATCCATGCACGTTGTCTTTGTCCACCAGATAATGAATCTAATTTCCTATCTTCAAATTCCTTAAGTCCAGTTACCTCAATAGCCCAATTTACTATTTCTTCATCTTCTTTTGATCTTCCTCCAAATAAACTTTTATATGGATTTCTTCCAAAATAACAAAGTTCCTTTACTGTTATACCTTCTGGTGCTATTGGTCCCTGCGGTAAAATTGCTAACTTTTTAGCTAATTCTTTAGGTTTATAATCATGTATTGATTTTCCTTCTAAAAATACATTTCCTTCCTTAGGAATTAATAGTCTACTCATTCCACTAAGTAAAGTAGATTTTCCACAACCATTTGCTCCAATTAAAATGGTAATTTCACCTTTTGAAATAGATATATCAATGTTATTAACTATTATTTTGTCCTCATATCCTAAAACTAAGTTTTTTATATCTAAGCTCATTATAATTACTACCTTTCTAATTAGATTTTTTTCTTAATAACAAATATAAGAAATAAGGTGCTCCTATTATAGCTGTTACTATTCCTACTGGAATTTCACTTGGTGCAATTATAGTTCTTCCTATAATATCTGCTGTAATTAAAAGTATTGCTCCAATTAAACCACTTAATGGAATAACTAAAATATGTTTATATCCAACTAAATTTTTTGCTATATGTGGTGCTACAAGTCCTACAAATCCTATAGTTCCACTTACACTTACACTACTAGTTGTAAGTATTATTCCTATTAATAATAAACCAACTTTTAATAAACTTACCTTTTCACCCAAATTAATAGCTATATTATCACCTAATGATAATATATCTACTTTATGTGCTAATACTATAGCTAATGGAATAAATATTACTACATAAGGTGTTAGTACTTTTACTTCATTCCAATATCTTCCCCATACACTTCCCGTTAACCATAAAAGAATAGTTTGTATATTTTCTGAATTGCTTATATTTAAATATTGTATTCCTGCATCAAATAATGCACTTATAGCTATTCCCATTATTACTATACTAGTATTTTTGAAATTTGTTTTTTTAGTTAGTATATAAATAATAGTTCCTGCTAAAAGCCCTCCAACCATAGCCCATAAGGATATAGGCTCTTTTAAACCTAGACTTATTGCCATACAAGCAAAAAAGCCTGCTCCTTTTCCTATCCCAAGTACATCAGTAGATGCAAGTGCATTTCTAAGTACCCCTTGAAAAATAGCCCCTGCTACAGCTAAACTCATACCTACCATTATACATATTAATAATCTAGGTATTCTATACTCAAAAATAATGAAAGAGTATTTTGAAGTTGAATTATTAAATATTGCATTAAATACATCTGTTATATTTAATATCTTACTTCCAAAGAGTAAGCTTATAAAAGATACAAGCACTAACATTATTATATTTATAGTAAATATTAATGTATTTTTACTTTTCACTTACTCCACCTCTTTTCATTTCTTTATTAGCTAGTATTATATAAAAAACTGCTCCCATAAAAGCTGTTACTATTCCTACTGGTGATTCATAAGGATACTTTAAAATTTTAGATATTATATCTGATAATAAAAGCAAATTAGCTCCATATATACCGCATAATATAAAACTTTCTCTAAAATTTCTTGCTCCTAGCTTAATTACTATATGAGGAGTTATTAATCCTATAAATGATATTGGTCCTGCTATTGCTACAGAAGAACTTGATAGTAAAATTACTACTATAGTTGCTATACTTTTTATTACTTTAATATTTTCTCCTAAGCTAATTGCTATGGCATCCCCCATTTTTAATGTATCCATTGAATTTGATATTTTAATTATTAAAAGTATTGATATAATAAAACATGGTAATAACTCCATTATATGTGTAATTTGAGCATGATGAACTCCTCCAATCATCCAAAACAGTAAATCTGATGTTTTACTATCATTAAATAGCATTATAAATTTTGTTATGGAGCTTAAAAATAACTGTATACTTATTCCTACTAATGTTACTTTTAATGGTGATAAATTTCTAATTCTCCCTATTGTTTGAACAGTTACCCCTACAAATCCTGCTCCCAAAAAAGATGCTAATATTTTTGTTTTATATCCTAATGCAGGAAAAAATACCATTACTATAACTACTGATAAAGTAGCTCCTGCATTTATTCCTAAAACTTGAGATGATGCAAGTGGATTTCTAGTTAAGTTTTGCATAATTAATCCAGAAATAGCCATAGATGCTCCAACTAATATACATAATAATACACGTGGAAGTCTAATAGTTGTTATTATTAAATCCTCTTTACTTCCACTATAATCAAAAATAGCACTTATAATATCCTTAAAGCCTATATCACTCATTCCTATTAAAATGCCTATTAATAAAAATACCCCTATTGCTAATATACCTATAGTTGAAAATATTAAAAATTTATTTTTATTTATAGACTTCACTTGCATCACCATCCTATCATTTAATTATTATCTAATAGCCATTGTGACATTTCTTTAGTTAATGTATTTATTGATATAAATCCTCTATATTGTGTCCAAGGACCTCTTGCTATCGTTGTATATACATCTCCATTTTGTATCGCTTTTAATGATTTATATAATTCTGTATCTTTCCATTCTTTGTATATAGTTTTATCTATATCTTCTCTCATATATACCATTATATCTGGATTGATTTCTACCAATTGTTCTAAAGATAATGATACTTCTTTATCATTATTTTCAATTGCATTAACAAATCCTGCTTTTTCCAAAACTTGTCCTACAAATGAAGTTGAAGTATGTGCTGTGTATTCATCATTTTTAGGTGATACTGTTAATATTTTTTTATCTCCTAATTTTTCTTGTGCTTTTGCTTTAACATCTGATAATAATTTTTCTGTTTCTTCTATCTTAGTCTTTGCTTTATCTTCTTTTCCAACTATTTTTGCTATAGTTTCAAAGTTCTTTATGTATTCATCATAGCTTGATCCAATACTATCTAATACTATTGTTGGTGCTATTTTGCTTAAATCTTCATATATTTTGCTATGTCTAGTTGTATCTGCTATTATTAAATCTAAATCTAATGTACTTAGTTCTTCTAAATTTGGTTCTTTACGATTTCCAACTGATACGTATTCTATTGATTCTCCATTTGTTATATCTGTTACTTTAGTTTGCTCTCCATCGTCAGCTATAGCTACTGGATTTACTCCTAAGTTATAAAGTGAATCTAAAAATGATAATTCTAATACTGCTACTTTTTTAGAAGTATCATTTAAAGTTGTAGTTCCTAATTTATGTTCTACTACTATTTGATTTTCGCTTTTTACTTTTTCTTCATTTGTTTGTGTTCCACACCCTATAAGTGCTACACTTCCTATTATCATGCTCATTAATACTGATTTTTTTATTAATTTATTTAGTATCATATCTGATATTCCCCCTTCTTTTGTTATTGATTTATATTATCACTTGAATTATATTATCATTTTCATCTTATTTCGTCAATATTTTCATATTTATATTATATTTTTTATTGATAAATTATAATATAAAGTACAAAAAGAATTAAATAGTACAAAAATGTCTTGTGCTACTTTGGTCTTATGTCAATATTTTGGACACAAAAAGTCAAAAAGTAAAAAATTTAAAAATGATATTAGTAAGAGAGACGATATGACTTATAATGCTGAGGATGATTATTACATATGTGCATATGGAATATTATTATTCACATATTCATTTTTCTTCTGTTTTACTTTAACATCTCCTGCCAACCCTACAGTTTCTAAACTATAAATTGCTGCAAAAGACATTACACCCCCTACTCCAGCACCATTTGCATAAAAATGCACACCCCCTAGTAAAAATTCAACTAAGAGATGTGCATAAACACTGAAAAAACCTAAAAACAATCAAAGTGTATATTAAAAATAATTAATTTTACTATTCTATATATTATTATCTATTATCAAGCATAAACATAAATTGTGATGTATAATTATCAACTTCATCTTCATATACTAAAGTAATTGTATATATATATGAGTCAAAATTTGTAGTATCTATTGTTACAACTCCATTTTCATCTACACAATCTTTTATATCTAAAGTAGTATATTCATGTGTTTTATTATGCTTCACTATTACTGATTTTGGTAATAATTTTTCACCATTTCTATTTATAACATCCAAGTTTACAGTTGCTTTATTATCTTTTGAATAAATACTCCCTGGCATTAATCCACCTAAAACATTTGCTTTTAAATCTTTTAATTTTTTAAGATTTTTAAGTGGTGATAAATCTCTTATTTCATTATAGTCTATATCTAATGATTCTAAGTTTATAGCATGTTGTAACCCTTCTAAACTTTCTACTTGTGATACTTTTAGTGAAGTAAGTTTTCTCATTTGTCCAACTGTTATTTCACCTGATATTCCAAGTTCTTTTTGTATACTAGCTTTTAAAAATTCATCTTTTATTTGTACTATTTCATTTAAATTAACTTCTACTAATGAATCCATAGCTTCTTTTAATTTTTCAATAGCTTTGTCTATTGTTTCTTGATTAGCTGAACTTAAAGCTTCTTTACCAACATTTATTGCATTTTCTAAGCTTTCAATAGATTCTTGAGTATAATTATTTAAATCTATATTTTCAGCTTTTGTTAAAACTTCTTCTAATTTAGCTGTATTAAATTTTGCTATATTTCTAAATCTTGCATCTGCCCAGTCTGCATGATCCCAAGTAATACCATTAGTTGCTGAATCTACTACTAATTTAACTTCATTAGAGTTTCTAACATCTACCATTAAACGTTGCTTTGGTGAATTTGATTTCATAACATCAGTTTCTGCTTTTAATTTACCATCTACATAAACCTTAAATATAACACTTGATTCACTTTGATTTGATACAAATTCATCAAGCCCTACCCAAGTATCAAATATATCATATCCTGTTGAATCATATACTATTTCTGAATAAGAATGAGTTCCTATACCCTTTTTAAAAGTATCATAAGTTCCATTTTCATTTAAAAGTTTTATAGGTTGTTGTCTTACTGATTTATCTTTACCTATAGCCCCTGAACCTATTGTTGCTGATTTCCATTCTAAATCAGATACATAAGTTTCTTCATCTGTAATTGCTACTTTTCTTGTAAATTCAGTTGTTAAGTTATCACTGTCTGTTACATAATATACAACATCAAATATTCCAACTTTTCCTTTTTCATAATCTGTTTTTACATTTATTTTAGAAGTTAAGTTTCCATCTTCATAATCAGTTGCTGTTATTCCTTGAAGTAAATCTACTTCCTCATTTACATTAAATACTGCTAAATCTTTACCTTCTATTACTGGTTTTGAATAATTTTTATATAATTTAGTATCTGCCCAAGATGCAAAATCTCCTACTAAGTTTCCATCTACATCATCAGCAATTAAAGTAAGTTCTTTAACTCCTGTAACATCTAATCTTACATATTCTGCAGGAGTATTTGTTTTTATTACATCAGAAGTATAAACTTCTTTTCCATCAGCAAGTATTCTAAATCTTATTGTTGTACTTCCTAAGTTATAGTTTTTATCTGTTCCCACATATGTTGTAAAATAGTTGTAATTTCCATCTAAATTATATACTATTTTAGCATTTGTTGCAGCACCAATACCTTTATCAAAAGTTTTAACAGTTCCATCTACGTTAAGTTTAATCTTACTAGTTGACCCAACTGCCATATCTTTAACAACACTTCTCCATCCAGTTGTAGCTGACTCCCAATTCATATCTGATAAATATTTGCTTTGACCATAAACTACTATTGTTCTTTCCTTTGTAGTTATATTTGAATCACTATCAGTTACTGTGTATGTTACTTTGTATGTTCCTACTTTGTTTGGTGAAAATCCACCATCATTTACTACTATATTTGAAGTTATGTTGCCATCTTCTTGATCACTTGCAACTACTCCATCCATTAAATTTAATTCAGTATTTTTCTCAATCATTGTAAATTTTTCAAATGTTAAAGTTGGGAATTTAGCTTTTATTATTTTTTCAGCGTTATCCAATTCAACTTTGAATAATTCATATGCTGGATGATTTTTAACTTCTTCTCTTAAAGCTTCTAATTTTTCTAAAGTATTATAGCTTTGTGCTACTTCTGTTTTGTTTTCATCTGTAAATAAACCAGCCATTTTATCTGCTAATTTATCTTCTTTATAAAATGCCACTTCACCGAAGCTTGCCCATTCTCCACTTGCTTTTACAAATTTAAACTTCACTCTTCTTGCATTTACTTTGCTCATATTAAATTCAACAGTATCACTTATTGCTCCAGAATATGAGCCTTGTCCTGCTAAATAGAAATCATCTCCTGATTCACTTTCTGATACATATATTTCAAATTCACTAGCAAAACCTTTGTTATTTCCGTCACGTCTTGATGCATATACCATCTTGCTTATTTCTTGAACTTCACCTAAATCAAATGTTACTTCATTTTTAAATGAACTATTATTTGGAGAGTTTGTCTCCCAATGAGTATTTATTTTTCCATCTATTGCATTGCCTATTACACTGTTTCCGTAATTTCCTGCATTATTTTTTGCAGATACTATAGGTAATTTAAACTCTTCGTTATATCCATCTAAATTTGAGAACTGCCCATACTTAGATTTTGTAACTGTATAATCTTCAGATACTGTAACATATATTTTTTTACTTGTTACATTGTTATCTTTATCAGTTACTTTATATACAACTTCAAATTTTCCTATTTTATCTTTTTCAAAAATATTTGATTCAATTTCAATTTTTGATGTTAAATTTCCATCTTCCACATCAATTGCTTCAACACCTTCTCTTGGATTGAAATTTTGTCCAAGTTTTAAGTTTTTATTTTCTGCTATAATTTTTGGTTTAGCATTATTTGTAGTTAATTTTGGATTAGCTATTAGTCCATGGTCTGCTGTATTTCCATTTTCAGCATCAGAAACTTCAATTACAAGCTCTTTAACACCTGATACAGGAACATTTACATAAGCCATGTTGTCATAATATCCTAAAACATCTGTAGATGCTAAAACTTTACCATCTGCTATTATTTTAAATTTGATACTTGAATTATTATTTGGTTGTATTGATGATTGATCAACTCCAAGTAATGCCTCAAATGTATCATATTCTTTATCTGATAAATCATAAGTTATCTTACCATTAGCATGTATTCCAAAACCTTTTTCAAATGTTTTTATATTTCCATTTACTCTACCTTGTATATTAGAGTTTCTTCTTGGAGTCCCCCATGCTGTTGATACAGATTTCCACTCAAAATCTGATAAATAATCATAGTCACTTACTACTTTTACATTTAATATTTTATTAAAAGTTACATCATTATCTTCTACTGTATATTTAACTTGATAGTTTCCATGCTTAGTAGTATCTACATTACTTTTAAATTTAACTTTTGATGTTATGTCACTTCCTGAGTGAGTAAATCCTTTAACATAATCCATAGCATTAAATTCTTCATTTAAATTTAATGTTATAGTTTCTTGTTGAATACTGATGCTTGGTGTTAATGAATTTATTTGTACTTTATCACCTGTTGATAAATTTTTTGCATAAGGTATTACTTCATAATTTATATTTTCATTTGCATTAGTTGCCTCTGAATCTATATAAGTTCCAGATGTAGTAAACCCTATCACTTTTCCATTTTTCACTATTTCATAACCAAGGAAGTCATCTTTTACTTCACTAGCAATACTCATGCTTAGTTTTATTCCAGAATTTGATTTTGATAATGAAACTTCTAAAGAAGTATCTTTGTTTTCAAATCCATTTCCTTCATAGTTCATAGCACTAGTATTTAAATACCATATTTTTTGTCCTACATTTGAATATTTCTCTTTTAATCTATTTTTACATTCATCTGATAATTTAAATCCATATTTGTCAAAATAATTACTTAGATTCATACCTATAATTTCTGATGAATATTCAGCAAATAAATCTTGCTTTTCTTGTGTAGTGCTAGGATTAGGTTTTCTCTTTCTATATAATGCTTCTAACTCTGGCCAATAAGTATTTTTCTTTATTTGTAGTTGCCAAAACATTCCTAGTTTTTCAGAATAATCTAATTCTTCGTACGTTTTTAATGATTTCTCTGGTGCTAAATACTCATATAATTTATCATATTGTACTCTATCATTTAATCCATTTTTTATATAAGCATTGTTTGCCCACATATTATTAGTAACTTCGCCCCACTCTCTTGCCTTTATATCCATTTGGTGTCCGGCTTCATGAAGCATTCCCCAAAGTATACTGTTTATACTACTTTCATCAGTTCTTAATACAATTTCTTGTATATGTCTTTGAATACCTATATGATCAGTATATGCATAAGCTGCACCATAAGGTTGCATTAACCTTACTGCTGTTCTAACATTTGTAGAATCATTATCTGGATCGCTAATATCATCTTTTAATCCAGCAAAATCAAATGCTTCTTGGAATTTCTTATTCCAAACATCTACACTTTCTTCAACATCTACTTTTTCATTTACATATACTTGATATGCAGCTTTTACAGTTCCTGTGTATAATACTCTTTTTGTACTGAATTCATATATATCAACTGTATTTTCAGGATCTTTATCTAGCTTTTCTTTATATTCTTTTAATAATTTTAAGAATTTTTCTTTATCATCTCCTGGTTTGAATGACGGGAAGAATTCTCCACCTTCTATACGTACAACTGGGGCTTTTCCTTGTTGTTCAGGTGTATATTTGTTTATTAAATATACTGCTCCCCCCTTTGTAGATTTCATACTCCATGAGTCACTATATATTTCAGGTACTGTTATAACATTCATACCCTTTTGTAATTGATACTCTTTTTTCCAGTAACCAAATCTACCTTCTTGCTGAGTAAATGCAATTGTTGGAAGTGGTGCCCCATCTTCTGCATCAACAAAAACTCTAAATACTTGTCCTGGTTTTGCCACTATACCTGTAGATTGTAAGTCTGTACCAAAAGTAGACATTTTTAATTGATTTCTTGCTTTTGCATGTGTATCACCATATTGTGTCAGTGTAAATGTTCTATCTAAGTAATCTTTATCACCTTTTAAAATTTCTTTTGCTAAATCTATAGAATATACTAATTGTTCTTTTAAAGGATGATTATTAAGCTCCGCTTCTAAATTATTTATTACATCTATATTGTTATATTCATCTTTTAACTTTGTCATTGTACCATCTGTAAAAATATTATTTATTATTTCAGATAGTGTATCCTTTTTATAAAGCATAAACTCTGAGGCAGATGCCCAATTTTGATTAGCTTTTTTGAATTTAAATTTTACTCTTTTAAATTCTGTTTCTTCAAATTCTATTTCTACTATATCTCTAGTAGAATCTGTATATTTTCCTTGGCTTACTAAAGTGAAATCATCCCCATTGTCTGTAAGTGAAGAGTATATTTCAAATTCTTCAGCAAAACCTTTACCTTTGGCACCATCTTGTCTTGCACCATATACTATTCTATTTAATTTCGTTACTTCATCTAGTGTAAGTATTACTTCATTTTCAAAGGTTTCACTGTTAACTTTTCCTGTTTCCCAATGAGTACTAAAGTTTCCATCAATAGCTTTATATATGTTTGATGATGAATATTGTCCTCCGTTATTAGTTATTGAAATTATTTTAGAATTATCTAATTTAAAAGCTTTATTATACTCTTCTAAATAACTACTATTAAGTAAATCAAACTTACTTACTTTAGCTTGATTTAATTGTATATTCCCATTTTCTTCATTTGATATACTTCTAGATAATTTGATGTCTTCTTTTATCTCACTAGCAAAAACATCTATAGTTTGTGCTGAAAAGTTAAAAGTGGTTGCTAACATAATTAAGGCTGATAGTTTTCTTCTGTGCATATTTCTCCCCCAAAGTAATTTATTGTTTCATAAGTACATTAAGTTGATATAAAAAAAAGCTACTCTAAAGAGTTTACCTATTATTTTTACACGTCATTCTACCATTATATACATATTTGGTCAATATTTTGATAATCCAACTAATTATTAATCTCTATACAGTGGGAGTGTTTTTATGCACTGCTAAATAAAAAAGTGGCTTTCGCCACGCTCCCTTCGGGA
>NZ_FR886587.1:0-2333 GCF_000436575.1 Clostridium sp. CAG:265 | reverse complement strand
TTTTATATTAACTATATTCTGTTCAATTTTCAAAGACCATTTATCTTGGTCGCTCTCAAGCGACTTCTTTATCTTATCATTTAATCTTGTTACTTGTCAACACTTTTTTTCAAAGTTTTTGTAACATTTCTTTATTTGATGAAGATGCTTGTCGTTTTAGCAACTTTACTGTTGTTTGCTGCCCTATCGACGTGTTTTAGTTTAACATCTATATTATTTCAAAAATTCATTGAATATCATTAATATTAATAATTATTATTAATATTCTCCTACTTTCGCCATTATACTCATTATATTACATTGTGATACACTTGGATAAGAGTATTGTATCTATTATTTATTTAGCTTCAATAAATAGTTATTTATACAAAAATAATACTATTTGAAAAAGAAATAGGTTAGTACATAATACAGACATATATTATATTCATAAATTTCTAAATAAAAAAACTGTTGCCTTAATGTTCTTCTTAATTTAAAGCAACAGTTTATAATTAAATCACTATTCCCTTATATTTTCTTCTCTTTTGTAAGAGTTTTAATTATTATTAATGCTGTATCCTCTATGGCTCTTTGAGTAACATCTATAGTCCTGCATCCTAGACGTCTTATTATCCTATCAGCAAAATCAAACTCATCTAGAATTCTAGCATCTCCTGCATATTCTATTGTAGTAGGTATTCTTTTAAACTTATCTAATCTTCTTTTTCTTATTTCTATAAGTTGCATTGGATCTATAGTTAAAGCAAAGATTCTATCTCTATCAATTTCATAAATCTCATCAGGCACTCCTACTTCTGGTACTAGTGGAATATTAATAGCCTTTATCCCTTTATTAGCTAAATACATACAAAGTGGTGTCTTGGAAGTTCTAGAAAGCCCTATTAAAACTACATCAGCATTCTTCAACCCTCTATAATCTTTGCTATCATCATACTGCATAGCAAATTCCATAGCTTCTATTCTTTTAAAGTATGTCTCATCTGTCTTCCACATTGCACCTGGATTATATTGTGGTTGTTTATTTAATATAGAAGAAGAAACATTTATTATAGGCCCTAAAACATTAACTACCCATATATTATTTTCAACTCCCTTTTCAGTTAGATATTCTCTTACATTGACTGTTATTATTGTTGAAACTACCATTACATTTTTTATTTCTCTTATTTCTTTAATAAGTTCTTCTACATCTTCTAACGTCTTAATATAAGGTACTCTCCTTACTTCTACTTCATCATCAAACTGACTTGCTGCAGCTTGTGCCACCTGCTCTGCTGTTTCTCCAATAGAATCTGACACTGCATAAATAGTTAACATAAATTCTCCCCTTTCTTTAATTACGGTATATGTATTATTATACCAATTTTTCACAAATAAATTATTATGTCTAATGATTTGTTACTTTATGTATGCTAAAATCATTTATATATTACTTATATTTGGAGGTTTATATGCGCAAGAAATTTGACAAGGAAAAATTATTAATTATAGGCATATTGCCACTTATGTGGTTTGTTTATTTTTTATTTGAGTTATTTACTGGAAGAATTAAATCTTTATATGATATATGCTTAAATCTTTCTTTATTATTTCTCTTTGCTTTTGTTGGATTTATAATATATTGCATTCAAAGAAGATATTCAGGTGGAATTAAAAACAAGGAATTATTTATAATTTTTCTCATCCTTATGATTATTGATCAAGGAATTAAACTTATCATTAAATTTAATTTCTTCCATAGCTTCGTAGAATTAATTCCTAATTTCTTATATTTTAATCCTATTATCAACACACATGGCTCATGGCTTAATGCTAGGTTTAATTTTAATGGGAATTTTACAATATTAATTAGTTCAAACATTATCTTTATTTTTCTACTTATTGAATTATATCGCTATTCACGCTCTAGAAATATAAAGAGCTTCTGGAGTGATATGAGCTTCCTATTTGTTTTAAGCGGAGCCCTTTGTTCACTAATTGACAAAATATTCTATGGTGGAAGTTTAGATTTTATTGGCATAAGTAATTTATTTATTGCTGATATAAAAGATTTGTATATTAATTTAGGATTATTCTTCTTCATAATTCTTATATATAAAGAAGACTTTTTAAATGATGATAATAACACAACTTTTAAAGATGATTTAAAATCTATCAAAAAGTTCTTAGTATTTATTAAAAACGATATATTTAGAAAACAAAAAAAAGAAAAGGCTTAATGCCTTTTCTTTTTATCTATATAATGCTAAGCGAGTTCTTATTAAAAAATCACTTCTTTTCAGAAGTGATTTTGGTGGCTTACCGGGGAATCGAACCCCGGACACCTTGAT
>NZ_FR886586.1:0-1969 GCF_000436575.1 Clostridium sp. CAG:265 | reverse complement strand
AAGCTCTAGGCTCTGATAAATATTTTTCTATAACTTCTCTTGCTTCTAACCAGCCATAGCATACACAAGCTGCATATCCCTCTTCTTGAAGTGAATTAATCCATTCTTTTTGTTCCTTGCTTGGCTTATTTTTTCCTGCTTTCATTTCTATGTATAGTCCATGATATTTACCTCTTGATACTGGTAAACATATATCTGGAACACCTCTTTTTACACCTTCTCTTTTTAAGTTAGTAGCAGTTCTAATATCTCTTATTCCTCCATTTGGTATATGGTGTAATAATTTAAGTTCTGGATATTTTTGCTGTGCTAAACCAACCCATTGAAATAATGCTTTCTGTTCTTGGCTTTCACTTGGTGCTGTTCTTTTTATTCTTGTTACCGTCATTCCCTTCCATTCTCCTTCCTTGACATTTTTGCATATATATAAATTCCTCCAAAATCATCAGAGATATATGTATCACTTTTTAAAAATTTATAATTCTTATTTTTCTTTTCAAAAAATTCTTTATGTGAATACTCTTTAATTGCAAGTCTTTCAACTTTTCTTCTTGTAAGGCTTGTACTATCTATAGTTACAACAGGCTTCTTTAAATTTTTTGAATGGCCAATCCTTCTTTTTGCTTGAGCTGCCATATATGTGGCTACTTCTTCAAATTGAAATTCATTAGGCTGTAATCTCTTAGCATTAACAACTCCCAAATCCCACTTTTCTTCTGCTACATCTCTATCCATTTCACTCACTATCAAATGATGATGTATTCTAGTTCTTTTACTTTTCTTTGGATCATCTACAAAGTCTATAACATGAATATATTTAAATTCTTCATTAGGTCTATTTTTCTTAAACCATCTTTTAAGCTTTTTTATATAGTTATCTATATCCTTCTTTGCTCTATCTTCATTAACTAAAGTTGCTTTCTTATATGTAAGAGTTATATATAAATCACCTTGTTTAAAATTAGCATTAACTAATCTTATTGTATTTTTTATTCTATTCTTCTTATTTAATTTCTCTTGAGCTTTTGAAGATTTTCCTTTCTTCATAGATCTTCTATAATCTCTTCCTTTTGGTATACAATATAATTCTTTCTCAACCATACTTCCCGCTTTTATAGTTTTAATTACATATACATACTCACTATTTAATCTTAAATTTTCATACTCTTCTAAACTCTTAATCTGCTTATCATAAATTGATTCATAATCATACTCTTCATATAACTTCTTTAGTTTCTTTCTATTCATGTCTAAACCTCATATTTTCTTTATTTAAATATATAGATGTCTGATTTATTAATACCTAATACAAGCCCTCCAAAAGCTCTAAAAAAGCTTTAAAAAAATAAGTCTAATTTGACTTTTTATGATTATTTATTTATAATTTTCTTGTATTAAAAAAAGTAATTTTAAAAAACTTTTTAATTTAATTATCAGGCTTTACACATTACTAATCTCCTGCCAAAGACGTTTAGTAATGTGTTTTTCTTTTTTGTATTATTTTTCATAATTCTATGATGCTCTCACCAGTTTCTATATCATATACAATTCCATTATCTATATCTGTTTTTACTTCTTTATCTTTAAATACAATTTCCTTTGCTTCTTCTATAGCTACAAGCCAACCAATATTTTTATCTTTTTTCATTATCTCTTTAGCTATGTCAACTACATCATTTAAATCTCTTATTGTTCCCACTATAACAACCCCAAATCTCTACATATATCATCTACTGTACATTTATATAATTTACTAAGCTTTACAGCATATTCTAATCTCAAATTGTCATGACCTCTTTCTATCATTGATAATGATCCTTTTGCAATTCCTAAATAATCAGATACTACATCTTCAGACATTCCTACTTTAATTCTTCTTTTTCTTAATGGTGTTAATTTCATATTTAAAACTCCTTTTCTAATTTTGTAATATTTTGTAGACTTTTGTAATAAATTTATGGTAAAATAT
>NZ_FR886585.1:0-48652 GCF_000436575.1 Clostridium sp. CAG:265 | reverse complement strand
GACTTAAAAGAATTGCTGGTTTTATATTAACTATATTCTGTTTAATTTTCAAAGATCATCTCGCGTCTCTCGACTGCTTTTTTATGATAACATTTCTGTTTTCATCTGTCAACATATTTTTTTAAATTCTTTTTTAGAACTTTTTTCTACATGCTAACCTTTCTTTCGAGGAAGTTTGTTTGCTCCCTGGAACGCTTATTATCTTAACATTTTAAATAGGCTATATAAACTTATTTATTATTATTTTTGATTATTTATTCTTTATATACTCATTATATCTTTATTTTTCTAACAAATTCATATATAGATACACCTGGAACGGTGTTACTGATTTAATCTCATAATTCATAATAATCATCTATTCCTTAAAGTTAAACATCAATTACTACGAAAATTAAGTATATATTAAGATATAAATTGTAGGAGGGCTTATATTTTGAAAAAACTAATTTTAATACCTTTAATTTATTGTGTTTTATTAATAGGGTGTAGTAAAGCTAGCGATCCAACTACTACTGATTCAACTTCCAAAACTTCATCTAATGCAGAAAGTAGTTCTTATTCAAGTACTAAAGTAACATTGCCATCTAAAACAATTAATTATAATGAAAGTACTCAAAACTTAAATTTTATTGCCTCTGACTTATCCTATAGTAAATTTATATCCATTGGACAATTGCTATTCTTTTCAGACAGCAATAATAACAATAAACTTTCAGTAACATCTTCATCATTATCAAAAAATTATATCGAAGATGAAAATATACAAGATATCTATGATTATTCAGTAGAATCTATGACCTCTATTGATAATATAATATACTTTACAAACACATCAGAAAATAATAACTTATATAAATTAGATTATGAAAAAAAATCAATAACATTAGTTTCGTCTGATAGCTTTAGTAAAATAGCTAGTTCAGCAAATGATATAATTTATATAAATAAAGCTATGGGTGACACTCTTGGATGTTATAATACAAAAAATAACACTTCCATACAACTATCTTCAGATAAATGTGGTTCCTTCATCGTTAACGGTGAATATATACTTTATCAAAACTTAAATGATAATTTATCATTATATGTAATAAAAAAAGATGGCTCTGGAAGACAAAAACTTACCAGCACAGGCGTAGATAGTTTTGCTACATATAAAAACTTTATAATTTATATAAATGCTGAAGATAACTATCTATATTCATTAAATCTATCATCAAAAAAAAGTCAAAGAATTGATTTATTAAAGGGTACAAATTTAAAGCATCATAATGAATCCTTTTATTTCATCAGTCTAGAACATTCAAATCATCTTTATTCTTTCTCCATTGATGATAAATTAAATGTAATAGGAAAAACGCCTCGTATAAATGATGCCATAAGCGATTATTATCTTACAGAAAGCGGAATGTTTTCTAAGCAAGGTATCAATATAAATAAAAGTTATTTTACAGCATATGAATAAAAGCAGGGAAAACCTGCTTTTATTTTATCTTATTTACCATTTCCTTAAAGTTGTTACCTCTTACCATAAAGTTAGGGAACATATCAAATGATGCACATGCTGGTGATAAAGTAACTATATCTCCTTCCTTAGCTATTCTCTTAGCTGTCATTACAGCCTCTCTTAAAGTTTTTACCATATATATAGGCATATTTAACTTCTCAGCTTTTATAACCTTATCAAATTCTTTTTTAATAGATTCTTTAGTAGCACCTAAAAGAATTAATGATTTTATATAAGGATAGCCTTCTTTAGCTAATACATCGAATGATATATGCTTATCATATCCACCAGCTATAAGGATTACTTGTGTATCAAAAGATTTCAATCCTGCTAAAGTTCTTGTAGGACTTGATGCTATTGAATCATTGTAGTATTTTACTCCCTTATATTCTCTTACAAATTCACATCTGTGTTCTACGCCTTGAAATGTTTCAGCAACTCTTCTCATTGTTGAATTATCTACATCATCTCTTGTAGCTTCAAAAGCAGCTAGAAAGTTTTCAACATTATGCATTCCCTTTATTATTATATTTTCTCTTCTACATATTTCTTTTCCATCTAGATATAGTATTCCATTTTCATATGAAGCTCCATAATCTAATCTCACTCTTGATGAAAAATCCCTTACTCTGCATTTTGCTTCATTTCTAAAGCTATTAGTAATTTCATTTTCACAATTTAATACTAATATATCCTGACTCTCTTGATGTAAGAATATATTTTTCTTAGCATTAATATATTCTTCCATATTTTTATGCATATCTAAATGATTTGGTGCTAAATTAGTTACTACTGCTACATCTATAGGAAGGTTCATTGTCATAAGCTGGAAACTTGAAAGTTCTAAAACTACCATATGATCTTCTTTAATTTCTTCTATCTTAGAAAATAAAGGAGTTCCTATATTTCCACCAACCCAAGTTTTATACCCTTGTGCTTCTAACAATTTTGAAATAATTGTTGTTGTTGTTGTCTTTCCATCTGAACCTGTTACTCCATAAACCTTACCTTTACAATATCTAACGAACTCTTCCATCTCTGAAGTTATATATGCTCCCTCTTCTTTTGCCTTTAAAAGCTCTTTATTATCAATTCTCATAGATGGGGTCTTAAATATAACATCAAAACCTATAAGTTTATCCAAATAACCTTTTCCTAGCTGGAACTCCACACCTTGCGTCTTAAATTCAGCAACTACACTTCCTAACTTTTCTTCTGTATTTCTATCAAAAGCAGTAACACTAGCCCCTAATTCTATTAAAAATTTTATTAAAGGTATGTTGCTTACTCCAACTCCTACTACTGCTACTTTTTTTCCTTTTATATAATTTTTAAATTCTTGAAAATCTTTTTTCATCTTTCCTCCACACCAATTTTCTTTTTCATTTAATATAGCTTCATTTTAAAATTTATTATAATTATAACATTATAGAAAATTATATTCCATAATTATTTCCATTAATTTACATGAATTTTCATGCAAAAAAAGAAAGAAGCTTAAAGCTTCTCTCCCTTAACTAAAATTCTAAACTCTTAGCTATAAAATCATTTAATTCTTCTATCTTAACTCTTTCTTGAGTCATACTATCTCTATGTCTTATAGTAACACATCCATCATTTTCTGTTTCAAAGTCAACAGTAATACAGAATGGAGTACCAATTTCATCTTGTCTTCTATATCTCTTACCAATACTTCCTGTTTCATCATATTCTATGTTGAAGTTCTTAGCTAATAATGAGTACACTTCATCAGCCTTTTCAGAAAGCTTTTTAGATAATGGTAATACAGCTGCTTTATATGGAGCTAAAGCTGGATGTAAATGAAGTACTGTTCTAACATCTCCACCTTCTAATTCCTCTTCATCATATGCATCTACTAAGAATGCTAAAGTAACTCTATCAGCTCCTAATGATGGTTCTATAACATATGGTACATACTTTTCATTTGTAGTAGGATCCATATATGTCATATCTGTTCCTGAATGTTCAGCATGCTTATTTAGATCGTAGTCAGTTCTATCTGCTATGCCCCATAATTCTCCCCAACCAAATGGGAATAAGTATTCTATATCAGATGTAGCATTTGAATAGAATGATAATTCTTCTTGTCCGTGATCTCTTATTCTTAAGTTATCTTTATTAACACCTAAGTTCATTAAGAAATTCCAGCAATAATCCTTCCAGAATCCAAACCATTCTAAGTCAGTTCCTGGCTTACAGAAAAACTCCAATTCCATTTGTTCGAATTCTCTTGTTCTAAATGTAAAGTTCCCTGGTGTAATTTCATTTCTGAAAGATTTACCTATTTGTGCTATACCAAATGGAACTTTCTTTCTTGAAGATCTTTGAACATTTTTAAAGTTAACAAATATACCTTGAGCTGTTTCTGGTCTTAAAAATATTTCACTTGAAGAATCCTCAGTTATACCTTGGAAAGTTTTAAACATTAAGTTGAACTTTCTTATTTCAGTGTAGTTTAATTTACCACACTTAGGACATACTATGTTATTTTTAGTTATATACTCCATTAACTGTTCATTTGTCCAACCATCTGCTGAAGCAACTTCTGCACCATTTTCAGTCATATGATCTTCAACTAACTTGTCAGCTCTAAATCTAGCTTTACATTCTTTACAATCCATTAAGGGATCTGAAAATCCTCCAACGTGTCCTGATGCAACCCAAACTTGTGGATTCATTAATATTGCACAATCAACACCTACATTATAAGGACTTTCTTGTACGAATTTTTTCCACCATGCTTTTTTTACATTGTTTTTAAATTCTACTCCTAATGGGCCGTAATCCCATGAATTTGCTAATCCTCCATATATATCTGATCCAGGGAATACAAACCCTCTGCTTTTACATAGAGCTACTATTTTATCCATAGTTTTTTCTACTGCCATCTTTTTACCTCCAAAATAATTTTATGTATTAAAAAAAGCCTTAATACCATAAAGGGACGAAATTATCATTCCGCGGTTCCACCCTTCTTGGCATAAGCCCAACTTTCACATACTATGCTCAAAAGTTCCCTTCATTTTAACATTCTAATGATTCTCACCAGCCATCATCTCTCTAAAAGAATATATTAAAATTACTCTTCTTTTTCACTGCATATATTAAATTATACCTTAATTTTATCAAATGCGATTTATATGTCAAGTATCCTCTAAAATTTTATTAAAACAATTATACTATAAAGAAAAAAAGAGTTTTATATAAGCAGATAATATCTGTTCATATAAAACTCTTTTAAAATAAAAGTGGCTCCGCGAAGAGGGCTCGAACCTCCAACCTATCGGTTAACAGCCGAGTGCTCCACCATTGAGCTATCGCGGAACGTTACCACAATGAATATTATATATAGTAATTTTTAAAAATGCAACCCCTTTTTTTAATTTTTTTTTAAATTTTACTTTTAATCTTATAATTTTCTTATAAATTACAAAAACTTTTGTAACGAATTTATATATAGATATGTTGTATAGTATTATTAGAAAAAAGAGCAGATTTATAATAAAATGAATTAGACAAAAAGTTGTGGAGGGAAACATAAAATAATGAATCATAAGAAAAAAAGATTTAATAAAAAGAAGAAAAGGCAAAGAAAAAGGGCAATATTAGCAATACGTATTTTAATAGTAATTACAGTATTTGTAGGAGTTAAATTTATTCCTAAACGTGAAAATCAAAATTTACAAATGGAAAATAATAGGACAAGTGATAGTGAACAATCCAATAATACTGAAGAAACAGAAAATAAGGAGGAAATAGAAACTCCTAAATTAGATAATAGTGGGTATACATCCTTTGAAGAGGACCCTAATGCAGATGATGCAGCTGTTGTTGCAGCAAATACTAAAGGACTTTTAAATAGAACTAAGACATATCCAGTAAGAACAGATGGTAAAAAGGTTGTTTATTTAACTTTTGATGATGGTCCATCACCGACTAATACGCCAGGTGTATTAGATGTATTAGATAAATATAATGTAAAGGCAACATTCTTTGTTTTAGGAACATCAATAGATGCTAATGATCAAGCAAAAGCATTACTAAAAAAGGAGGTTGCTAGAGGACATGCAATAGGAAATCATACATATAGTCATAATTATTCATACTTATATCCTAATAAAGTTATGAATGTAAATAATATTGTATCTGACCTTCAAAAAAATGAAAATGCAATGAAAGAGGTACTAGGAAAAGACTTTACAACAAGAGTTATTAGATTACCTGGTGGATATTGGTCATGGGATGGGCGTACAGCTATGAAAGAGGCTATGGAACAAGACGGATATTACAATGTAGACTGGAATGCCTTAGATAAAGATGCTGAAGGTCCAAAGAAAAATGCAGATCAATTAGTACAATGTACTAAAGAAAGTGTAGAAGCTTTAGGACCTAATGCAGATAGTGTTGTTTTATTAATGCATGATACTTATGGAAAAGAAGAAACTGTAAAAGCTCTTCCAAGAATAATTGAATATTTACAAAGTCAAGGATATGAATTTAGAACAATTAAATAAAAAAATGAGGCTGTTGCAAAAGCAACTAGCCGATTATATGGGAAAAGGTGGATTTGATAGAATCCACCTTTTTTGCATAAACTTAAATTATGAACATATTCAGTTTATACAATACTAATCAACAATTAGTATTGCCAATAGATCTAGAAATTATGATACCAGAAACTGATTCTGTTAGATTGCTAAGCACAGTATTGGAGGGACTAGATTATTCAGAATTATATAATGCATACTCTACAAATGGTAGAAATCCAGCAATCTCACCAAAGACTCTTTTTATGGTATTAGTTTATGCAAACTTAAATGATATTCACAGTTGACGAGAGATAGAAAAAGCATGTAAAAGAGATATAAATTTTATGTGGTTACTACAAGGCGAAAAATCTCCTAGCTACTCAACTATATCAAGATTTAGAACTGGTAGATTAAAAAAATGTTGTGAAAATTTATTTTATCAATTTGTGATGAAATTAGGTGAGTTAGGTGAAATAGACTATAAAAATATATTTATTAATGGGACTAAGATAGAAGCCAATTCAAATAAATACTCATTTGTTTGGAAGAAAAGTGTTGATAAATTTGAAAGAAAACTTAAGAAAAAAATGATTGAAAAAGTTAATGAAATAAACGAAGAGTTTGGTAAGTGCTACGCTACCGATAGCGATAGCTTAAATGTTACTCTATATTCAGAAATAATTGATGATTTAAATAAAATAATTAATGAAAATAAGGAATAATACTAAGAATGAATAGGTCTATTCAAGCAGAGGGTACATTTGGGGTAATTAAGGAAGATCATGGGTTCAGAAGATTTTTACATTTAAAAAAAGAGGCCGCTACAAAATGATTAAAAATCATTTTGCAACAGCCCCTTTAAAATACTAATTATTATTTAATGGTTTCATTGTTGGGAATAGTATAACATCTCTTATTGATGCTGAATCAGTTAAGAACATTATTAATCTATCGATACCTATTCCTAATCCTCCTGTTGGTGGCATACCTGTTTCTAAAGCACTCATGAATTCTTCATCAATCATGTAAGCTTCATCATCACCAAGTTCTCTTTCTTTTTCTTGTTGAGCAAATCTTTCTCTTTGAACTATTGGGTCATTTAATTCAGAATATGCATTACATAATTCTCTACCAAATACGAATCCTTCAAATCTTTCAGTAAACATTTCATTTCCTCTCTTCTTCTTTGTTAAAGGAGAAATCTCTACCGGATAATCAATGATAAATGTTGGTTGAATCATGTGTTCTTCACAGAATTCCTCATATAAAGCATTTAACACTTCACCTTTAGTTACAGTATTTAACGGCTTAGAGAATTCTAAATTTTTTTCCTTAGCAACAGCTTGTGCATCTGCATCAGATTTAAATTCATTATAGTCAACTCCTGCATATTCTTTAACAGCATCAACCATAGTTATTCTTCTCCAAGGTGGCATGAAGTCTATTTCTGCTCCTTGATAAGTAACCTTAGTAGTTCCATTTACCTTCTTACATACTTCTGCAACCATGTTTTCAGTTAATTCCATCATATCATTGTAATCAGCAAATGCTTGATATAATTCAATCATAGTAAATTCAGGATTATGTCTTACTGACATACCTTCATTTCTGAAAGTTCTTCCTAATTCATATACTTTTTCAAAACCAGCTACAATACATCTCTTTAAATATAATTCTGGAGCAATTCTTAAGAACATATCTAAATCTAAAGTGTTGTGGTGAGTAATAAAAGGTCTTGCAGAAGCTCCACCAGCTATAGTAGCAAGCATTGGAGTTTCAACTTCTAAGAATCCTCTATTATCTAGGAATGTTCTTATTCCACTTATTATTTGACTTCTCTTTATAAAAGTATCTTTTACTTCTGGATTAGTTATAATATCAACTTCTCTTTGTCTGTATCTTAAATCTGGATCTTTTAACCCATGCCATTTTTCTGGTAATGGTTTTAATGACTTACTGATTAATTCAACAGTTTTAACTTTAACAGATACTTCACCTGTTTTAGTTTTAAATACTTCCCCTGTAGCAGCAACCCAGTCACCTAAATCATTAGTCTTATATTGTTTTAAAGCTTCTTCTCCAACTTCATCAATTTTTATGAAAAGCTGAATTTTTCCATCTCTGTCATATATATCAGAGAACACAACTTTACCTTGCCCTCTTTTAGACATTATTCTTCCAGCAACAGTTACTTCTTTTCCTTCTAATTCTTCGAAGTTATCTTTAACTTGCTTAGATGAATGAGTTCTTTTTACTTTATATACATCAAAAGGATCTTTTCCTTCTTCTTGTAATTTAACTAACTTTTCTCTTCTAAGAGATTCTTGTTCACTAAATTGTGACTCAAGCTCTTGTAAATTCATTTCTTCAGTTGACATTAGTATCCCTCCAATTAATCTCTTCTTATTCCTAAGACTTCAAACTTATTTATTCCGTCTGGTACTGAAACCTCAACTATATCTCCAACCTTTTTACCTACTAGAGCACTTCCAACTGGTGATTCATTAGATATTTTAAAATTCATTGGATCTGCTTCTGCTGAACCAACAATTGAATATTCTACCTCTTCATCAAAGTCATAATCTTTAACTTTAACAATAGAACCAACTGATACTACATCATTAGGTAATTCACTTTCATCAACAACTACAGCATTCTTTAACATATTTTCTAATTGAAGAATTCTTCCTTCTGTAAATGCTTGATCGTTCTTAGCTTCATCATATTCAGAGTTTTCACTTAAATCTCCATATCCTAAAGCTACTTTGATTTTCTCAGTAATTTCTTTTCTTTTTACAGTTTTTAAATATTCTAACTCTTCTTCAAGTTTTTTTACACCTTCATAAGTCATTATGAATTGTTTTGTTTGGCTCATATCTTTCTCCCCTTCGAACATTCACTTTACTGATGTCTATTTTAATAGATTATTATTCTTGAAATCATTTTAAATATTATAAATCAGCGTATTTAATATGTCAATAAACCTATAATTTGCTGATAGTATTCCTTGATAATTAATTTATATTCATTTTAATAATTTTTGCTATAATAATTATATACAAATTATTATATAATTTCTATATTTCTTAAACTTTCTCTATATTCCTCTAATATTTCCATAACTCTAGCGCTATCATCTACAGTATTTATTATATTCCTTATTTCACTACTATTATGTAATCCCTTAATATACCATGATGAATGTTTTCTCATCTCTCTTACAGCTTTATGCTCTCCATCATATTTAAGAGCTAATTCATAATGTCTTATACACATTTTTATCTTTTCTTCCGGAGTTATAATTAGAGGCTCTTTTCCTTTATACAGATTATCTATCTGTTTAAATATCCATGGATTACCCATGCTTCCTCTAGCAATCATAATTCCATCTACATTTGTTTCCTTTTTTCTCTTAAGCGCATCTTCTGCTGTAAAAACATCGCCATTTCCTATTACAGGAATACTTACGCTTTGCTTTACTTTAGCAATTATATCCCAATCAGCTTTACCTTCGTACATTTGCTGTTTAGTTCTTCCATGTACTGCAATAGCATCAGCTCCTGCTGACTCCATAACTTTAGCGAATTCAACTGCATTTATATTTTCATTATCAAATCCTTTTCTAAACTTAACAGTAACTGGCTTTGTGGAAACTTTTTTTATAGCTTCAACTATATTTCCGGCTAGCTTTGGATCCTTTAATAATGCTGAACCTTCACCATTCTTAGTTATTTTATTAGCAGGACATCCCATATTTATATCTAAAATACATATATCTTCCCTTGGGTTAAAATGCCTTTGTACCATTTCAGCCATTATTTGAGGATCATTTCCAAAAATTTGTGCTGCTACTGGCATTTCTTCTTCTGCTATTCTTAGTAAACTTTTAGTGTTTTCACTTCCATAATATAGGGCTTTAGCACTTACCATTTCAGTATATACAAGTTCACAACCCATTTCTTTACATAATCCTCTAAAAGAAATGTCTGTTACACCTGCCATAGGCGCTAAGAAAACTCCATTTTCAAAATTAAGGTTTCCTATTTTCATTTGTTTTACTCCTTATTTTTTTCGTATATAATTCTTAACCCCTCTAAAGTTAAACTTGAATCTACTTTATCTATTATATTCGTTTCTTTTGCTATTAAATTAGCCAATCCACCTGTAGCAATTACATATGGATTATCTATTCCAAGTTCATTCATTTCTCTTTTCATTCTTCTTACTATATATTCAACCTGCCCTATATACCCATATAGTATTCCCGCTTGCATGCTTGTTATAGTATTCTTACAAATAACACTCTTTGGTACTTCTAATTCTATTCTTGGTAGTTTAGCTGCTCTTTCAAATAATGCATCTGATGCAATTTTAACTCCTGGAGATATACATCCACCTAAATAATCACCTTCTTTTGTTACTGCACAATAAGTTGTAGCAGTTCCAAAGTCTAAAATAATTAAATCTCTTTTATAAATATCATGAGCCGCTACAGAATTTACTATTCTATCTGCACCAACTTCTTTAGGATTATCATATCTAATATTTATTCCTGTTTTGACCCCTGGCCCTACAACTATAGGTTCAATATTGAAGCTTTTTCTAACCATATTCTCTAAAGAATGCATTATATTTGGTACAACAGATGATATTATTATACCCTTAACCTCTTTAGGATTTAAATCATATTGATTAAGTAATTGCATAACTTGAATTGAATATTCATCTGAAGTTTTTTTCGTATCAGTGCTGATTCTCCAACTAACTATACATTCATTTTCTTTATATACACCTATAACTATATTAGTATTTCCAACATCTACTAATAAAATCATAAAAGCACCACCTTAATATAATTAAAGCAGCCTTTAAGCTGCATTTATTATCAAATATTACGTAACAATTTAAATTAACACTCTAATTTTAACAATTACATATTATTTGTCAAGTATTATATTTGTAAAATTTTAGAATAAACCTACTATTTCGCCATTTTGTAAAATATCTATCTTATTAGCAGCTGGAACCTTTGGTAATCCTGGCATTGTCATTATATCACCAGTAAGTGCTACTATAAATCCAGCACCATTTGATACTCTTACTTCTTTAACTGTTATCTCAAATCCTTCTGGTCTTCCAAGAAGAGAAGGATTATCTGACAATGAGTATTGTGTCTTAGCCATACATATAGGTAACTTATCAAGATTGAATTTTTCTAATTCTTCTATCTGCTTACAAGCTGCTGTAGTGTAATTTACACCTTTTGCTCCATATATTTCTCTGGCAATAGTCTCAATCTTTTCTTTTATTGTATCTTTTTCATCATATAAAACTTTAAAGTCAGCAGAATTATTTTCTAAGACATCACTAACTATATCTGCTAATTCTAATCCACCTTCTCCACCTTTTTCCCAAACATTACATAATGCTACTCTTACGCCTCTTTCATTACAGAATTCTTCAATAAATTTAATTTCAGCCTCACTATCACTGACAAATTTATTTATTGCAACAACAACTGGCACGTTATATTTCTTCATATTTTCAATTTGTTTCTCTAAATTTACTACACCTTTTTTAAGTGCTTCAACATTTTCATCATTTAAGTGAGCCTTTGCTACTCCACCATGATGTTTTAATGCTCTTATTGTAGCTACTACAACAACACATTCTGGCTTTAAATCACCATATCTACATTTTATATCTAAGAATTTTTCAGCTCCTAAATCTGCTCCAAAGCCTGCTTCTGTAATAACTACATCGCCTAAAGTCATAGCCATTTTTGTTGCTATTATAGAGTTACATCCATGAGCTATATTAGCGAAAGGTCCTCCATGAATTATTGCTGGGGTATTTTCTAAAGTCTGTACTAAGTTTGGTTTAATAGCTTCTTTCATTAATAATGTCATGGCACCTTGAACTTCTAATTGCTTTGCATAAATTGGATTACCGTCTAAATCATAAGCAACCATGATATTGCCTATTCTTTCTTTTAAATCTTGCAGGCTAGTAGCTAAACAAAGAATTGCCATTATTTCTGAGGCTACTGTTATCATAAAGCCATCTTCTCTTAAGAAACCATTTATTTTTCCACCCATTCCCACTACTATGTTTCTTAAAGCTCTATCATTCATATCCATAACTCTTTTGAATACTATTCTTCTTGCATCTATTCTTAGAGTATTACCATGATGTATATGATTATCTATAGCTGCACACAAAAGATTATTAGCAGTTGTTATAGCATGCATATCTCCTGTAAAATGAAGATTTATATCTTCCATAGGAACTACTTGTGCATATCCACCACCAGCTGCTCCACCTTTCAACCCAAAAACAGGTCCTAAAGATGGTTCTCTTAAAGCTACTATGGCTTTTTTATTTCTTTTATTCAAAGCCTGACCAAGCCCAATAGTTACTGTAGATTTACCTTCTCCTGCTGGTGTTGGATTTATAGCTGTTACTAATACTAGCTTTCCTTTTTTTTCTTCCTTACTTCTTTCTAGTACATCTAAAGATATTTTACATTTATATTTACCATATTGATCAATGTCATCTTCACTTAAGTTTAATCCTGCTGCAATTTCTCTTATATTTTTCATCTTAGCTTCTTGAGCTATCTGTATATCGCTTTTCATTTAGTATACCTCCACTACTAATTAACTTTATAATTAATTATATCATTGAAAAAAAATATTTAAAACATCAAATCGAATATTATTGTTGATTTTTATAATATTTTTCGTATTTTATTGATTCTTATTACTCTTTTTATATATTTAAAAATATAATGTATGTCTTTTCTTTATTATTTTAAAATTTCTCTTAAAAAAATAAGCTATATCAAAATATATCTTGATATAGCTCATTATTTTTAGTTGGCATCAAAAATTTCTTCAAACTCCTTGCCATCAATTTTTTCTTTTTCTAACAAAGTACTAGCTACTGCATGTAGCTTATTAACATTTTTCTTTAATAACTCTTCAGCAGTATTATAAGCATTACTAATTAAACTCTTAATTTCCTTATCTATCATTGCTCCTACTTCTTCACTGAAGTTTCTTCCTCTTCCTAAATCCCTACCTAAAAATACTTCATTGCTATCACTACCATATGATATAGTTCCTATTTTATCACTCATACCATATTCCATAACCATAGATCTGGCAATGGAACTTGCTCTATCAATATCATTCTTAGCACCTGTACTTATATCTCCTAAAATTAATTTTTCAGCCACACGACCACCTAAAAGTCCAACCATTTCATCTAATAACTTTTCTTTTGATGTATATGTCCTATCCTCTGTTGGAAGATGCATTGTATATCCGCCAGCCATACCTCTTGGAATTATACTTATTTCATGCACAGGATCTGAATTTTTTAAACATTTCATTACTACAGCATGACCTGCTTCATGATAAGCAGTAAGCTTCCTATCATGTTCACTTATTGTCCTACTTTTCTTTTCTGGCCCTGCTATTACTCTTGTTATAGCTTCTTCAAATTCATCCATGCCTATTTTCTTTTTGTTCTTCCTAACAGCTAAAAGTGCAGCTTCATTCGCTAGATTTTCTAAATCAGCTCCACTAAATCCTGGAGTTCTTTTTGCTAGAACATCCAAACTAACATCGTTGTCTAACGGTTTTTTCTTAGTATGAACTTCTAATACAGCTTCTCTACCTTTTCTATCAGGCCTACCAACCATTATTTGTCTATCAAATCTTCCTGGTCTTAAAAGAGCCGGATCTAATATATCAGGCCTGTTAGTAGCAGCTATCATTATAATACCTTCATTAGCTCCAAAACCATCCATTTCTACTAGTAATTGATTTAATGTCTGTTCTCTTTCATCATGTCCTCCACCAAGACCAGCACCTCTTTGTCTTCCCACGGCATCTATTTCATCTATAAATATTAATGATGGAGAATTTTTTTTAGCCTGTTCAAATAAATCCCTTACTCTTGATGCACCAACACCAACAAACATTTCAACAAAATCTGATCCTGAAATACTAAAGAAAGGTACTCCTGCTTCTCCAGCTATTGCTTTTGCTAGAAGTGTTTTCCCAGTACCTGGAGGCCCAACCAATAAAACTCCTTTAGGAATTCTTGCTCCCATTTCTACATATCTTGCTGGTTGCTTTAAAAAGTCAACAATCTCTTCTAATTCTGCTTTTTCTTCATCAGCTCCTGCTACATCATCAAAAGTTACCCTCTTATTATCAGGAGTAACCATCTTAGCTTTGCTTTTTCCAAAGTTCATTACTCCTCTTCCACTGCTTCCGCCACCCTGTGACTGTTGTGTAAAGAAGAAGATAAATACTACAAACAATATAATTATCATTATAGTAGGAAGTAGACTTACCCATATACTGCTATTAGACGGTGCAACATATTCTATTTTAATATCATCTTTAGGATATTGTTCATTTAAAAATTCAATCATAGAACTTGGTGCATATACCGTATACTTATTTTCATCCCGTGTTGTTACCTCAATAGTCATCTTATCAGAATTTACATTTATACTTTCAACCTGATCATTAATCCACTTTTGTTGAAAATCACTATATACCATTCTATTTGACACACTGCTTCCATCAAGCATGAAAGTTGCTATTGCAAAAAACAACAACAATCCTATTATCCAAATAGTTGCACTTGAATATTTTTTCATCCAAGGCCCCCCTTTCATCTAGTACTTTTTAACTATATATTTCTTCTTTTAATATACCTATAAAAGGTAAATTTCTATACTTTTCAGCATAATCTAAACCATATCCTACTAAAAATCCATCTGGTGCTTCAAAACCTATATACTTTACATTAACATTTACAGCTCTTCTAGCAGATTTATTTAATAATGTAACAATTTCTACTGAAGATGCACCTTTACTACTTAAATAAGACATTAAATATTTCAATGTAATGCCGCTATCAACTATATCTTCTACAATCAATACTTCTTTTCCTTCTATACTTCTATCTAAATCCTTAAGTATTTTTACTACGCCACTACTTTTTGATTCCTTTCCATAAGTAGATATTGCCATAAAATCTATTTCACAAGGATTATGTAATCTCTTTAGTAATTCTGATATAAAGACTACTGAACCTTTTAAAACTCCTACAAGCAATAAGTCTTTCCCCTTATAATCCTCGTCAATAATTTTAGCCAATTCTTTAGTTCTTATACTAATCTCCTCTTCACTAAATAAAATTTCCTTAATGCCTTCTTTCATAATACTTATTCCTTCCCTTCAAAAGATATTTTCAGCACTCTCTTAGTACTTTTTGTAATTTTAAAACTTTCAGAAACCTTATACCCAACTATCCAAGCTATTTCATCATCAAAGCATATAAGTGGAATAACGTCTCTTTCCTCTCTAGGAACTTTAAGATTAATAAAGATATCCTTTAGTTTCTTTGTACCCTTTATCCCTAAAGGTTTCATCTTATCTCCATCTTTTCTATTCCTAATTACAATTCTCTCTTCTATCTTATCATAATCAAAAAGTTTTATTAAGGCATTATTGGAAAATTCTACGTTTTTTTCTCTATCTATTACCTCCATTTTAATCATGTAATTTTTAAATTTGATTTCTTCAATTACACTTTCTTTCATAATAGAGACTTCACTTTCTTCTTTAGTGATTTTCATATTATTTTTCTTCTTAAATATAATATCTCCATAAGTATTTTCAGCTATGATACTATTAGTTAAATTTATACTTTTTCCTGTTCCTTTATTATATAAATCAATGACATCATATATATGTTTCATTTCAAAATTTTGATGACTTTTGGATATTTCTTTAAAAGCTCGCTTTATCACTCTCGTTACTATTGCTTCTTTTTCTTTTACAAAAAGATTTTGTTCTATAACTATCTTATGATTTGTGCATTTACAATACTCTTCATAACATTTATTAGACTGCTCTTCAATATATTCATTATCCTTGCTTAATATTAATGCCATCCTATTCAAAGTATCTATAATATCCTTATTAAAGTTTTCTTTCATATAAGGAAGTATATCCAGTCTCACTTTATTTCTGCTATAAATTCTCTCCATGTTACTTTTATCTATTCTTGGCATTAAATGATTTTCTGCACAATAGCTTTCTATCTCACTACGATTTAAACAAAGTATAGGTCTGATTATTCCTCCTTCCCTTACAGCCTTTATACCTACTAATCCTTCTAAACCAGTTCCTCTCATCATACGCATAAGTATTGTTTCTGCTTGATCATTTGCATTATGAGCTACAGCAATTTTATCATATCCGTATTTTTCTTTTATTTTTTGAAATGCCTTATAACGTTCTTCTCTACCAGCCATTTCTAGAGATATACTATTTTCACTGGCTACTTTGTTTATGTCTATTCTCTCTATATAGCAGTCTATTCTTAATTTTTCACAGATATCATTTACATATCTTTCGTCTTTAAGTGCTTCTTCTCCTCTAAGCATATGATTTATATGTATAGCACCTAACTTTATATTTAACTTTTCTTTAAGGCTATACAATATATGTAAAAGACAAACTGAATCTGGACCACCAGACAAAGCTACTAGTATTTTTTCTTCTGCCTTTATCATGTTATTATCTATAATGAAATATTTAACTTTTTTAATCACTTTATATCCCCTACTTTGCTTTATATTTTCATCCTTAATAATACCTTTACATTTTTTTAAAGTAAATATATAAATCTAATATAAAATATTAAAGAAGGGACTAATCCCCTCTTTTAATATAATGAATATAATTTTGATACCACTACTGTCATATCATCCATTACCTTTCCATTACTTAATTCTTTTGCCTTATCTAAGATATCTCTTGATAATTGCTCAGGATTAGTTGCTGCCTTCTCTAAATAAGTCCTCAACCATGAATAATCACCAATATTATTTTTATCTACATCTAAAATTCCATCACTGATGGTTATAACAATATCTCCATGCTTTAACTTCTTTTTCTTCTTCTTGTATTCAATTTCTTCCACAGCTCCAAAAGGTAATGAATTATCACTTATTACCTGAACATCTTCATACCTCTTTATAAACGTTGCCACTGCCCCTGCTTTTATAACTGAAAGTTCTCCGCTATATAAATCAACCATGGACATGTCTAATGTTGTAAATTTTTCATCTTCACTAAATTTCATATTCATAATTGAATTTATAGCTTTTATAGCTATTTCTTCATCATATCCACATTTTATAAATTCATCAATTATATCTATGGCAACACTACTTTCTAACCCTGCATCAGGACCTGATCCCATACCATCACTTAAAGCTATTACATAAATTCCATTTTTATTTTTACCAAAATTAAAACTATCTCCTGAAAATTTTTCTCCATCTTTTGGTATTGATGCCACATATGATAACATATGATACTTAGGACTTTCTTCAATAACCACTGAACACTCATTAGTTTCTGGATTTATCCTGCAACCTTCATCACTTATAGAAAAAGGTACTCTTAAAACTTCCTTTAAAATAGGAAGTATTGCTTTTCCACATATATTTTCTCCATAGCAATTTTCCATAAGCATTTTAATCTTTAACCTGCCCTTTTTATCAGTATAAGAATATATATTCTTATATGCTATATTTTTTCTAGACACAGCTTTCTTAAGGACTTTATCCAGCTCATAACAATTATCTACATCTCTTGTAAATTCCTTTATTACATCATCCATCGCCTGAGATATGCCAGCAATATTTTCTGCAATAAGTTGTCTTCCTTCACCCATTCTTTCTTTTAAGACTTCATTAACAGTAGTAGTATTATAAAATTCCTCACAACTCTTAATTAAAGTATTACTTTTAACACAATTTTCTTTAAGGTTTTTATTTATCTTTCCTTTTCCTTGTTCGAACATCTCAATGAGTTCTGAAAATTCAAAGAAAGTTTTATTTAATTCCTTTCCCCAACACTTGCTGTTCATTTCACAATTACTACATACTCGATCTGCAAGATTCTCTATCATAGCTGAGCTTTTATCTTTTACTAACAACTTATGATTTCCTGATAATTTATTCATAGATTTAGATAATCTATCTAATATTTTTTTTAAGTTTTCTATTCTTTCTACAAATTCACTCTTAACTCCATCTATCTGTGCTTCATTTATTATCCTATTTTTTTCTTCATTACTTAATTCCTGCAAAATACCCTCTATAAACTTGGCTGGAGTTAACAACATAATCACTGCTGGCACTGCTATTTCCACTGCTCCATATATATTTATTGTTACTGAATATCCTACTATTATTGAACTTACAATTAAATACGCCAAAGCCGAAAATATTTTACCAGTTTCTTTAAACACACCAACAACTAGCCCACAACAACTATATAAACTTATAAAAAGTAATATATTTTTACTGGTTACACCTACGATTATTCCCATGGTTACTCCAATAACTGTTCCTATTGATGCTCCTCCTGCATATGCTATTACTATTATAATAGCCAAAGCTGCGATATTTCTTATACTTACACCGAAGCAAGCAATATTTCCAATCCCTGCAACCATTAAGCATAATACTATGGCCATACTTATCAATTCTTCCATATTAAAAAAATAATTATGCTTTATTTCATCTAAACAACTTATGCCATAATTAACAACATAAAATACTGGTATTATGCTTAAGCTTTCAATTAATGCAAAGGCTATATTAACAGATAAACCTTGACTACCAAAAATACTTTCAATTATTAAGAATTCTACTACACATATTATACATATATTATTAGTCTTAATTCTTCTCCCTGCTTTATCTGCTATATAGAAAATCAATAGTATTGAAATTGCTAAAATAGGATATACATATGAATCAGCATCATTACTATAAACACTTAACCCCCCTATAATCACTCCAAAAAAAGCAATTATAGTCTCTTTACTTCTTCTTTTATTTATAACTGAAATCAAAAATGCCATACCAAAAGGTGTAATAGTCAATCCATCCACCACTCTAAACTTTACCCTACTTAACATAAATCCGCATAATAATATAAGTATAATTTTAGCTGCTGTTAATTTATATTTAGTAATTCTATCTTTTTTACTATCAATTCTCTTATATACCGAAACCCCTGCATCATATTGCATTTCAATCACACCTTTCTTAACAATAACTTAATGATATCATTTACCATTAAATTATTATGTCATTTAGTGTTTTCCAGTATTTTTTTCGTAAGACATTAATTTTCCATTTTCATTTTATCATGCTAGTTTTTTTATTTTATTTCTTTTATATTCATATTTTTTCTTCTTTAAATAAATACTTTTTGTCGTAATTATCTATTTTTTATTATTTTTATGAAAAGAAAAAAGAGACTCAAATAAAATTTGAATCTCTTGGTGCTGAAGACCGGAATCGAACCGGTACGGTATCGCTACCGCAGGATTTTAAGTCCTGTGCGTCTGCCTGTTCCGCCACTTCAGCTTATTCTTACTTTTCGTCGCCGCCTGACGACAAAATTAATTATATATTATGTTTTATAACGTGTCAACATTTTTTCGCTATTTTTTTTATTTTTTTGCGACTTTTTATGTAACCCTAATAAAATAGCTATTTGAGAACAATATTTTCCCTATGTTAATAATAAAAACACAGAAAAAATTCTGTGTTCTTATTTATATATTAAATTAAAATATTATATTTCTATCTAAAAACCTTTTTTATTTCTGCTTCTAAATTCTTGATGTTTTTTAAAGTCTTGTTGTCTTTCTTCACTATCTTTTAAGAATCTAGACATTATATCTTCAAATTTTTCTCCAGATTGAGCTTTTTTCTTTTCTTGTTTCCATTCAATTTCCGCTGGCTTTGCTGACTTTTTAACAACATTTGCTTGCTTTATTGATAAGCTTATCTTTCCATTATCATCTATTGATATTACCTTCACCTTAACTTTATCTTGTTCATTAAGATGCTCTCTTATATCTTTTACAAAAGAATCTGCTACTTCAGATATATGAACTAAGCCTGTTTTTCCTTCAATTTCTACAAAAGCTCCAAAATTTGTGATATTTACTACTGTACCTTCTAATATGTTTCCTGCCATTAAGGTCATGTTACAAAGAATCCTCCTTAAATTTTATTAATATATGTTATTAAAATAATAACCTTTTTAATCTTAAATAATACTATTCTTAAGGCTCTAAACTTTCTATAACTTGCTCACCATCTTTGATTAACCCTAATCTTTCTCTAGCAAGCTTTTCTATATACTCATGATTAGATTGAGCACTTTCAACTTCGGCTTGTAACTTTTCATTTTCTTCTTTTAGCTGATTTAAATTTTGCCTTTCCACTGAAAGATTTTCTTTAATTCTTTTTAGAGCAACTCCTTGTCTAATCAGACTAAATATAAATACAGCAAAAATCACAATTATAATTACTTTATTTAATGTAAGCCTCTTTTTCATAAAATAGTACCTTCTTTTATATAATATAAATATATTTTAAACATTCTAACTACTTTATTCAAGTAATTTTTTGAGTATTTATCTTTTTCCTGTAATAAAAGAAAAAATCAGTTTTGCAGCATAGCATACATTATTTAGCAATACTCTTACTACTTTTGAAATAAAATCAAATATAGACCTTTCAATAGAAATAAATGTTGGACTAATAAACTTCATATAAATAAATATTGCCAAAATTATAAATATATACACATATGCTCCCAAAAAAGCATAATCAGTATATAACAAAAATGTAAATACTATCATTGCTGCTAAAATACTAAACAATATATCTTCAATAACAAGGATAGGTTTTGGTACCTTGCTTCCTCTAATAATTCTATATAAATCAAACATTCCGCCTGTTAATAATCCTGATAAAAACGAATATACTATTATACTAAATTGAATATTTATTGGTAATGGCATGCTCTCACCTATTTAAATAGCCTTCCAATTATACTTTCTTTTTCTTTCTTAATCTCCTTGCTACTATATATCATTGCACTTATTTCTCCCACAATGATCACATCACCATTTTGTACATCTAGTTTATTCATTTTTAATCCTAAACCTTTTATCGTTAAAGGACCTAATTTAGTATTTAGCATTATTTTTTCTTCATCAAAGCTTATTACTTCAACTATTCCAGTCATAGTAAGTTTTTTTCTACATTCTAAAATTAAGTTTCCTCTATTATCTTCTAACTTACTATTTTCAACCTTTTTCTCCATTATCTACTCCCCCATATATTCCTTATTTAAAATATATGAAAGTAGCCTATAATTTATTCTTTATCTTCTTCCCCTTCAATTATTATATACATTTCTTTGGCTTCTTCTTTTCTAACATGCTCAGCTATATTAACTATCTTAGCTTTAAGCTTTCTTGTAGCAAAAGTAATTTCAATTATATCCCCTTCTTTAACATCTGTAGATGGTTTTGCTACCTTATCATTTATAGCAACTCTTCCATTTTCACATGCTTCCTTAGCTATAGTTCTTCTTTTAATTATTCTAGATACTTTTAAGTACTTATCTAATCTCATTTTCTCTTCCTCCAAACACTTCTTTGTAATATTTATTTTATTATATTTTTTCTATATATTAAAATAAAAACCCGAGAAAAACTCGGGTTCTTATAAAAAATTATTTGTTTACTCTATCTTTAAATTCTTTACCTGCTTTGAATACTGGAACTGTTGATGCAGGAATAGTGATAGTTTCCTTAGTTCTTGGGTTTCTACCTTCTCTAGCAGCTCTTTCTCTTGTTTCGAAAGTACCAAATCCTATTAATTGAACTTTTTCACCACTTTCTAAAGCTTCTTGAACTGAATCAATAAATGCCTTTAATGCACTTTCTGCATCTTTTTTAGTTAATTGGCTTTTTTCAGCCATGCTAGTAATTAATTCTGCTTTATTCACAATTACATCCTCCTTAAATAAACAGCTATTTTTTATTGTAGTTAACTGTTATACCTATGTACTATAACTACATTACCTTATTATATAACCACTTTTAACACTAGTCTATAGCAATACAGCTATTTTTCTATAAAAATGTAGCTATCACAACATTTTCATGTAGCATAGTTCAATAATCTACTTTAAATTAAATATTCTCCATAAATCTTGAAATTCCTTTTAACAAACAGTATTATTCATTATTTTTAGCTTCATCCCAAAATTTATTTAGTTCATCAATAGACACGTCCTTCATAGATTTATTATTCTGCAATACTTTATCTTCTACGTATTTAAACCTTATTGCAAATTTTTTGCTTGCTTTATTTAAGGCTTCCTCTTCATCTACCTTCAATAATCTAGCTAAATTTACACATGCAAACAGTAAATCACCAACTTCATCTATTATTCTTTCCATATTATTAGAATTATATTCAGTTAATATTTCGTTTAATTCCTCTTGAACTTTAGCTGCTGCTTCTAATGTATTTTCAAAATCAAACCCAACTCTTGCTGCCTTCTTTTGTACTTTATGTGCTTTTAATAAAGCTGGCAAAGCATTGGCTATAGCATCTATCTCTTCTGATATAGTATTAAACTTCTTTTCCTTACTCTTTATATCATCCCAGTTTTTAAGCACCTCTTCACTTGTATCTGCAGTTTCATCACCAAACACATGTGGATGTCTATATATCATCTTGCTACATATTCCATCCACTACGTCAGATAGATTAAAGTAGCCATCTTCCTCTCCAATTACAGCATGGAAAATTACATGAAGAAGTACATCACCTAGTTCTTCTATTAATAAGTCTATGTCATCTTTTTCAATGGCATCCATCACTTCATAACACTCTTCTAATAATTGATTTTTAATGCTCTCATGAGTTTGCTCTCTATCCCATGGACAACCTTCTTCACTTCTTAATGTTCTTATTAAGTTTACAAGATCATATACATCTTTCTTATTCTCAAGATTTTTAGGAATATATACAGACGTAAGATAATCTATATCTTCTTGCATATCCAGCTCATATAGCAGTATCTTTCTTACACTTTCCTCACCCTTTATCCCTGCTGCTCTTACATAATAAATTTCTGTATCATCATTATAATACTCTAAAAGTTCTAACTTTACTTCTGACGCAATTAAAGGATTATATACCTGTGTTATAATTGTCCCTATTCTTTTATCAAGAACCTGATTTTTAATATCAAATGCATCAATAACCTTTAATCCTTCTATTGGATCAATCTTAAGAACATCCATCATTGCATCAATAAAGCTTACTGCTGGCAATATTTCATATGTTATATTATTTTCATCACAAAGCTTCATTAAGTTAAATACAGATCTTTCTGCTACAAGAGGATGCCCTGGAACAGCATATACAAGTTCCCCTTTTTCTTGATAATTGCTAATTAAATCCTTTGCAATCTTTTCATAAACTTCGTCAAAACTATCACTTGTTTCATAATAGTTATCACAAGTGTTAAAATCCTTTAGTTTTCCCTTTAAATAATCAACGGTAGGATGCTTTTCTGTTCTAAAGAAAAGATTGTCACTATCTTCTAATGCTTTAATTGCTCCATATGTTAACGCTTCTGGAGCTCCTGGACCAAGACCTACTATCTTTATCATAAACCTTTCTCCTTTTGTATTTCTTTTAATTATTTTTTTACTAACCTGCCTTTTATATCTTCTAAACGAAAGACTTTCAAAAGCATAATTGCTATCATATATATAATAATACCCACAAATATTGCTAATAAGCAAGAAATACTATCACTTTCTATGGACTTCATCACTTTCACATAAGTCATTACTACGCCTGCAGACATAGCAAGTGCTGCTGCAAGAGGTTTAAAAAAACAATTATAGTAATCTATAGTTACCTTAAGCTTACCTTTTAAAGATATCATATTAAGCATTGCCACAGTTATATATGCCCCTATACTTGCTATGACTGCTCCATATATATTTATCTTAGGTATCGGTACTAAATACCATGTTAATAGCACCTTTACTAAGCACCCTATAAATAAGTTTATAACAGGTCTTATATAATGATTTGATGCTTGCAATACAGATGTAGATGTTTGAGTAATTATTATGAATGGTATGGAAAGTGAAAGGTATCTTAATATTTCTATTCCTTGATAATTCTTAAAGAAAATTAATTTCATGATAGGTTCTGCCAAAAAGAATAATCCTAAAGTGCTTGGAAAAGCTATCACCGTTGACAGCTTCATAGACATATTTATCTTACTTTCCATGCTCTTCTTTTTATTTAATATAAAGCTTTCAGCAATGATTGGTATTAATGAAGTACCAATTGCCATAGATATTGTTAATGGTATATTTACCAAAACTGATGCTTTACCTGTAAGTTGTCCATAAAGTATGGTTGCATTAGCTTCGCTTATACCACTTAATAAAAGTTTTTGCGGCACAAGTATTGAATCTATCAAGCTCATTATAGTTCCCACTGTAGTTCCAATAGAAATTGGAATAGCTATTTGAAGTATTTTATTTAATACTTCTGGATTACTCTTAACTTTCTTTATTCCATTTTCCTTTCTTACTTCAGAATATTTAATATATAAATATGCTAATGCTAATATGCCTCCACCTGCAGCCCCAAGTGAAGCACCTCCTGCTGAATATTCAATACCCTTTGGTAAAAGAATTATTGCCATCCCTACCCCTACTATAACTCGTCCCATTTGTTCTAATATTTGTGAAACTCCCGTATGTGTCATGTTCTGCATACCTTGAAAAAATCCTCTGAACACATTTACAAATGATATCATCATAGGTGCAAAAGAAATAGCTATTAATGAATAGTATGATTTAGAATTCCATTTAAGAAATGATATTATAGGTTTTGCTAAGAAAAATAATAATAAAGATGTGCCTATACCTAGTGTTGCCATTAAATAAACTGATTCTTTAACAACTTCATAGCTTCCTTCAATATCTCCCACAGCATTTTTTTCAGAAATCATTTTAGAAATTGCAATGGGTACTCCTGAAGCCATCGCTACAAAAAACATATATAAAGGATATGATAATTGATAATATCCAATTCCAGTATCGCCTATAAGCATTATTAACGGCCATCTAAAAAAGAAGCCTAAAAATTTCGCAATAATTCCAGCTAGTCCAAGAATTATGCTTCCTTTAATCAAAGATTGCTTCTTCATATTTAATACCTCCAAACTTATATTACTAATTAATTCTTATTTCAAGCCTAGAGGTATTATGCCTTTTATTTTTTCTTTTCCTCCTTTCACCGCAAGTTTTCTTTGTATGTTAATTACTTTTATTGTTCCATTTGTTTTCCTAAAAAAGCTGCTGCTGTTTCTGCAAGTTTCAATTCTATCTCGCTGAATTTCTCTCCAGGAGTTTTAGAAAGTATCATTACTGCACCAATAGCATCACCTTCAGCTATGATAGGTGCTATAACTTGATTGCTATACTCTCCTACATCTTCATCGTTATGTAAAGGTATTGTCTTACCTTCTTCAACAATTAAAGTGGCTTTTCTCCCATCCATAATTCCTTCTAATTCATTACTTATTTTTCTTTCTATATAATCTTTCTTTGATGCACCACTTACTGAAACAAAAGCATCTTTATCTGCTATTAATATTATATGTCCAATTGCTTGCTGTAAGCTTTCTGCATATTCTTTTGAGAAATCAGTTAATTCACCAATTGGAGAATATTTCTTTAATATTACTCCACCTTCTCTATCTGTAAAAATTTCTAAAGGATCTCCTTCTCTTATCCTTAAAGTTCTTCTTATTTCCTTTGGTATTACTACTCTTCCTAAATCATCAATACGTCTTACAATTCCAGTGGCTTTCATTTCTACGAGCTACCTCCCTTTTTCATTTGACTAGTATTTACGCTATTATTATTTGGAGTATTAGAAATTTTATGCACTTATACCCATTATTTATAATGGGTAGTCTAGAGAGGGTTTAATTCTAACCTATTCCAACATATTTAAATTCTGAATTCTCAGTAATGAATAATAAATTCAAGAAATTTTTATCTATATTTATTCAAAAAAATAGTGCAGGAAACTACTCCTGCACTACTAATTATGAAAGCTTATCTTCATAAGTTTTAACTTTTAATTCTTTTTTCCACTCTTCTAATTTAGTATTATAAACTTCTTTCTTCTTTTCAGTTAATAGCTTTTCTTTAATGCTGTCTTTAACTTCATCAAAACTTTTAACTGTTGATTCTTTCACAACATTTGTAGCTTTTATTATATGATACCCAAAAGAACTTTTAACTGGAGCTGAAATTTCACCTTCTCCAAGTTTTTCAAGTCCTGCTAGGAAATCTGTATCATAACCAGATTTATCATATTCAACTGTTCCTAAACTTTCTGATATAGGATATACTCCTGCTGCTTTATTTCCTGAGTATTTTTCAAATAATGCATCAAAAGTAACTTCACCTGAATCAATTTTAGCTTTTGCTTCATTAGCTTGAGCTAGAGCTTCAGCATCTGCTGCCTCCTTATCTTCATTATTAGACTTAAATAATATATGGTTTGCTGTAGCAGATGGTTTTGTTGTGTAATTAGCTATATTAGTATTATAGTATTTTTCCACTTCTTCATCAGATATAGTAACATCTTTAGTCATATATTCTGTTACTATTTCACTAATTACTTGAGTTTTCATAAATTCTTTGAAAGTTTCATCAGTATATCCATAATACTCTAAAGCTGATTTGAATGCTTCCTCTCCACCATAAACACCTTTTAATTCTTCTGTTTTCTCACTTATTTTACTTTCTAATTCTTCATCTGAAGGAATTAAATTTAGTGCTTTTGCTTTTTGAGACATTATCTGTTCATTAACTAATTGATTTAAAACTTGAGTTCTTACAGTCTTTAATTGCTCTTTTAAAGAGTCAGGTATAGATGATTCATAATCTTGCCCATAAGTTTGTTTTAAATTGTCTATATCAGCCTTTAACTCTGAATCAACATCTCCAAGTGTTATATTAGTATCTCCAACTTTAGCTAATACAGTCTTAGCTTTTGATTCAGCTGTTTGTTCTATCATATTGCAGCCTACAACTGATAATGACATAACAGATACCATAGCTGCTGCTACTAATTTCTTTACTTTTCCCAAAGTTACTCCCTCACTTTACATCTTTTTTAAGTATCTACGTCTAAGTATAACAGTATTATTGCTTTTATTCAATTTTTATAGTGTATTTTTTTTGTGAATTTTAACTTATATCTTCTAATAATTTTTTATAATATTCTAATGCGGCTTCTTTCTTTATATTATCTAACTTTATTGCAAATGATGGCGTTTCTCCAAAGTACAATATCACATCATCTTTATATTGCTTCAATAAAACACTATATATACCTTCGAAGCCTTTATATCCCTTAACAAATTTAAACCTTAACTCTTTAGCAATTTCCTTTATATCTTCAATATATAAGCCTTTACATAGGCTCTTGATATATGCTATATCCATCAAGTTATACACTGAATCAGGAATATTTGAATATCTATCTTCTAATTCACTCTTTATTTCCATAAAATCATTGATATCTTCAATGGCGGCAATCTTTTTATAAACTTCTATCTTTTGAATTTCATCAGTTATATATGATGATGGTATAAATGCATCCACCTTCATATCTACTGATGTTTCTATAGGTTCATTTTCAATTTCACCCTTTACTAATTTTACGGTGTCTTCTAACATTCTACAATATAAATCATAGCCAATACTCGCCATATGCCCATGTTGAGATGACCCCATCATATTTCCAGCTCCTCTTATTTCTAAGTCTCTCATGGCAATTTTGAATCCTGATCCAAGTTCAGTAAAATCCTTTAATGCTTTTAGTCTTTTTTCAGCTACTTCTGTAAGTATCTTGTCCTTAGTATAAATAAAGTAAGTATACGCTACCCTATTACTTCTTCCAACTCTTCCTCTTAATTGATAAAGCTGCGAAAGTCCCATCTTATCTGCATCATGCACAATCATTGTATTAACATTTGATATATCAATACCAGTTTCAATAATTGTAGTGCATACTAAAACATCATATTCCTTATTCATAAAGGCTATCATCTCAGTTTCTAACTCTTTTTCTGTCATTTTACCATGCATAATCCCAACCTTACATTCAGGTACAAGATCTCTAATATAGTTAGCCATACTATCAATGTTCTGCACTCTATTATATACAAAATAAACTTGACCATCCCTACTTATTTCTCTAAGTATGGCATCTCTTATAAGCTGATCATTTTGTTCCACAACATACGTCTGAATAGGATATCTATCTTCTGGTGGTGTTTCAATTACTGATATATCACGCACTCCTGTAAGGGACATATGAAGTGTTCTTGGAATAGGAGTTGCACTTAATGTAAGTACGTCCACATTTTTTTTCATACCTTTTATTTTTTCTTTTTGAGAAACACCAAACCTTTGCTCTTCATCAACAACTAGTAATCCTAAATCCTTAAATACAATATCTTTTGATACAAGCCTATGAGTTCCTATCAATATATCAACATTACCTTCCTTTAAAGCTTGAAGTGTTGCCTTTTGTTGCTTTGGTGTCCTAAACCTGCTTATCATATCTATTTTTATAGGAAAATCAGAAAATCTTTTAATAAAATTATTATAATGCTGCTCTGCTAGAATAGTGGTTGGCACTAAGAAAGCAACCTGTTTTCCATCCATTACAGCTTTAAAAGCAGCTCTTATGGCAACTTCCGTCTTACCGTATCCAACATCTCCGCAAAGCAATCTATCCATTGGTTTATCTGATTCCATATCACTTTTTATTTCTTCTAATGATGCTAATTGATCTGGTGTTTCTTCATATGGAAACTCATCTTCAAACTGTCTCTGCCACTCAGTATCTTTTCCAAAGCTATGGCCTTTAAGCGTTGCTCTTGCTGCATAAAGTTTCACTAAATCCTGAGCAATTTCATTGATAGATTTTCTTGCCTTTGCTTTTGCCTTTTGCCATTCTGCTCCACCTAACTTATTAATCTTTGGTGAATTTCCTTCACTACCAATATATTTTTGTACTAAATCAAGCTGATCTACTGGAACATATAACTTATCGCCTTTATCATAAACAATATCTAGATAATCTCTAGTGGTTCCACCAGCTACCATTTGCTTAATTCCCTTATATATACCAATTCCATGGTTTGCATGAACTACATAATCACCAGGTTTTAACTCTGCAAAACTAGTTATTTTAGCAACACCTTTTCTTTTTACTGCCTTGCCAGAATGTTTTCTTCTTGTCTCACCAAAAATATCTTTATCAGAAATAATACTAAGTTCTAATTCTGGATAATCAAATCCTCTTATAAGATTACCAAAAGTAATTACTACTTCTCCAGCTTCAATTTTATCTATTGAATCTTTATATGTGCTGGAAATCCCTTTTTCCATAAGGGTTTTCACTAACCTTTCGCCTCTTGGTCTTGTTCCTGCAAGTATGACAGTTTTATATTTCTTTTCCTTACGCTCCTCAATATCTTCAATAAGTAAATTTAACTGTCCATTATATTTATTTAATGTAATTTCCTCAAAACCAATATCTACAGTATTAAATAAATTGTCACTTTTATTTAAGAATGAACTTAATGTTATAAGGCTACTATTTTCTAATTTAGATTCCAGTTCTCCTTTATTTAATAAAAGATTATTTTGTAGTGGAAGTATGTCTCCTCTTTGCAGGAATGATATATAATTTTCATTGAATTCATAATAAATACTATCCATTTTTCCTAAGCTTCTTTTAAAATCATCTACTATAAAAGTATATCCATCTAAATAATCAAAGAAACTATCTAATTTTTCATAGAAAAATGGTAAATAACTATCAATGGTTTCAAAATAATAAGTATTATTTAGTAACTCAATATTTTTTCCTACTATTCCCTTTATTTTTTCTACACTTTCTTTATTTAAATTAGATACATTAGCAACTATATTTTTTAATTCTTCATTAATAGTTTGCACTGCCCTATTTCTACCTTCATCATCTACAATAACCTCTTTAGAAGGGAAAATACTAAATTCCTTTACCTTTTCAATACTTCTTTGGGATTCTGTATTAAATGTCCTTATTGAATCTACTTCATCACCGAACAATTCAACTCTATATGGGTATGCTGATGTAGGAGGGAATACATCAAGTATCCCTCCTCTAAATGAGAATTCACCTTTTCCTTCAACAACTTCTACTCTTTCATAGCCACACTGAAGAAGACTTTTAGATATTTCTTTTAAATCAACATTATCTCCCGTCTTTATTATCATACTATATCTTAAATAATACTCTTTAGGAGTATATAAAGATGTAAGTGAATCTATAGAAGTAACTATTATTTTCTTTCTTTCGTTTTGTAATATTTCCTTTATTACCTTTAGCCTTGCCCATCTTAAATCTCCTGAAATAGCATCTACATTATAAAATACTACTTCTCTCACTGGAAAATAAAAAACATCCGTTGTATAAAAACTTAAATCTTCATATAAATTTTTGGCATCTACATCACTATGAGTTACTATCACCATAGAATTATCATTCTCTTCAAATATTCCATTTATAATGTAGCTTTTACCTGATTCCGATATGCCATATATATTTATAGGGAATGTTTTTTCTGAAATTTTCTCAGTTATTGATTTAAATTTCATATTATCCCTTAAGGGCTGCATTACCCCCTGTAATCTCATTTATACACACCTTCCTTAAAAGTTTAAACACACTTTAAAGCATCAAATCCGTTACACTTATTCATTGCTTCCTTAGTATCTTTATCTATCATTATTTCCACAGCTTCTGTTACTGCCCTTAATGTCTTATCTAAAACTTCATTTTCCTCTTTAGAAAATTTCCCTAAAACATGCGAAACTAAATCTCCTTTTGGTGCTCCCACACCAATTTTAACTCTTGGAAATACATCTGTTGCCAAATTAGCTATAATGCTCTTTATCCCATTATGTCCTCCATGACTTCCTTTCTCTCTTACCCTAAGCCTTCCAATAGCTAAACTTATATCATCATATAAGACAATAATTTCTTCATTAGAAAGCTTATAAAAATTAGCTACCTCCCTTATACTATCTCCACTTAAATTCATATATGTAGTTGGTTTTAATAAAATTACCTTTTTACCTTGAATAAATCCTTCACCAAAAACACCTTTAAATTTTTCCCTATTTAATTCTATATTATACTTATCACTTAAATAATCTATGGCTTCAAATCCTATATTATGTCTTGTTCCCTCATATTCTTTACCTGGATTTCCCAATCCTACTACTAAATACATTCTGTCAATTCCTCTCTGTACTAAAATAATCTACTTTATATTATACCATTTTTTCCTTTTATAAAATAATAATAAATTTAATAAAAGGATACTTAGCATAAATCACCAAATATCCTTTTATATATTAATTATATATTTTTATTTCTACTTCTTTTATAATTCCATCACTTAAGACTTCACAAGATATAGTATCTCCTTTATTTTTAGAATTTAACATTTCAGTTATTCCATTAATATTAGATATATTAACGCCTTCAATTGATACTATGATATCTGTTGGCTTAATACCAGACTTATATGCATTTCCGACTTTTTTCAATTGTCCAACATAAAAACCATGTTTATGATGCTCTATATCCATCAATATTCCACCTTCTGTAATACCTAATACTTCTTTTATTATTGATGTTGAATTTATTATATTATCTAAGTTTTTCAATTCAATACCATAATAAACGCCTTCTAAACCAAATTTTTCAGTAAGATAAAGACTACCTATTCCTATAAGTTCACCATTAGCATTACATATAGGACCACCTGTATTATTTAAGTTAATAGGTGCACTTATTTGAAGCAAGGTACATTCTTCTACTAAAGTATCGTATTTTCCTGACTTATTATACCTAGCGACAATTATTCCTGGAATAATACTTTCTATTTTTTGACCTTCAGAGTATACACTGCCTAATACAGCTATTCCCTGTCCTTCCACAATGCTATCTTCATCAGCCAACTTAATAGCCTGAATATTCCCTTCATAATCTACTTGAATTAGTGCTAAATCAAATTCTTCATCCTTTAATAAAAGCTTTCCCTCTACAGATTCTTCTTCATCATTATTAAAGATCACATTTAAGTGTTCCATATCCTTGATTCCTGAATAATTAGTTAGTATTACTCCTCTTTCAGTTATGACTACGCCTGTAACACTATTAGCTTCTCCATTATCTTCAGTTATAGTTACCAATGACTTTGATACTTTCTTTACCACTGAAGTATAATCACTAATAATCATATTATTTTTATTAAATTTTGTATTTTTAACTTCTTCAATAACATCTCCGTATTTATATTTAATAATAAAATTTAAAAATACACTTAATACTATTAATGCTATTATTACTATAATTCCTAAGTTAATTCCTATGCGTATATTAGTACGAGTATTTTTCTTTTCAAAAATTATCTTATAGATCTTATCATTTTCTTTAGTTTTTCTATCAACATTATCATCCATCAATTACACCTCCGAAACAATTCCCTTTTAGTGAGATTTCTTTAGCGTAAATATAAAGCTAACACCTTTTCCCTCTATATTCTTCACCCATATATCTTCATTATGTTGTGATAATATAGACCTTACTATAGGAAGCCCTAATCCAGTACTAAGCTTATTAGTTCTTGATTTATCACTTTTATAAAATCTATCCCATATCTTATTAAGTTCTTTTTCCTCTATACATTCTCCAGAATTAAATATATCTACATATATTTTTTCTCCTTTAGAATATACATCTATCTTTATTTCGCCATCATCATTACTATATTTAATTGAATTTTCAATAATATTTGTAACTACTTGTATTATTCTATCCCTATCACCTAATACATAAGCCCTGTTATTGTGGAATGTGGCTTTAACATTTAACCCCTTTTCCTGAATCTTGTGCTCTAAGTTTAAAATACAAAGGCTTATAACTTGGTTAATATCAAATTCAGTAATTGCCAAATTAAATTTTCCTGACTCCATAGCCGACATATCTAATAAATCATTTACTAGCCTTGCTAGTCTATCTACTTCATCATAAACAATTTTAAGATAATAATTTTCTCTGTCTCTTGGAATTACTCCGTCTAAAATACCTCCAATAAATCCTTTTATAGACGTAATTGGTGATCTTAGCTCATGAGATACATTTGATATAAATTCTCTCCTTTTTGTATCTGACTTCTCTAAGCATTCTGCCATCATATTAAATGATTCTGCTAACTCTCCAATTTCATTATTACAATTTACCACTACTCTCTTTTCTACTTCACCTTTTGCTAACCTTTTAGCTACATTATTAATATTATCTATTGGCCTTATGATTATCTGATTAGTTACTATTTTAATTACTATTGCAGAGATTATTATTTCAATGATAACTGTTATCCAAATAATAAACATATTAAAATTTCTTTCACTTTCATTTTGCATAACCATAATCATATATCCATCAATTTCACCATCTTCATATATAGCTTTTACATATCCCTTTATTGAAGCATTATCTACCTTAAATACTTCTTTCTTAAATTCTATATTGGAAGATAAAGACTCTGTATTTAATTTAATTTTGCTATACATTAAATTCTGATAATCTTCCCCATTCACTAAATATACATATCCTAGCCTATCGGTAATTATAGCTTCAGTATTAGTTGATATGCAGGCCATCTTTATTATTTCTTTAAGTTGGCTATATGAACCATCCTGTTGATTTAAATAATTATTTATGGAATTCTCAATTATACCCATCTGCTTTTCTAAATTTGATAATTTTGTACTGTGGTAATTTTTATTAAATAATATCGTCATAATTGAACCTAGAAAAATCAACACTATACTTGTAACAGAAATAAAGGTGACTATTATCCTTTGGTTTATACTTTCTTTCCTTGACATTACTTCACCTCAAACTTATATCCAACACCCCATACGGTCTGTACCTCCCATGTTTCTCCGCCTTTTAGTTTTTCTCTAAGCCTCTTGATATGGACATCTACAGTTCTTGAATCCCCTGGATAATCATATCCCCAAACTTCATACATCAGTTGTTCACGAGTAAATACTTTATTGGGAGAACTAGCTATGTAGTGTAGTAATTCCAACTCTTTCGGTGCAAGCTTTACCATATTATCCCTATAAATTACTTCATATCCTCCTATATCAATAGTAAGATCACTAAACTTTATAACATCATTATTTTTAACTTCTGGACTATATCTTCTAGTTACAGCCTTTACCCTTGCTAAAAGCTCCTTTGGATCAAAAGGTTTTACCATATAATCATCTGCACCTAGTTCTAAAGCAAGTACTTTATCAAAGACTTCACCTTTTGCCGTAAGCATTATCACTGGTACATTGCTTTGCTTTCTAATAAATTTCAGTACTTCCACACCATCTTTTCCTGGAATCATAATATCTAAAATTACTAATCCTATATTATCATTAGTAACTATATTACAAGCATCTAGCCCATTAAAACATTTTTTTGTTTCATAACCTGAGCTTTTTAAATACATGTCTATTAGCTCATTTATATTTTCATCATCATCTACAATTAAGATTTTTCCTAACTTATCGTCCATTTTCTTACACCATCCTTATAAAAATATTCTATCCTAAAACCTAGCAAACTACCTTACTTTTCTTATAAAATTAACATTTGTTACATTTTTTTATATTTATTATTTTAAAGAAATCTTGCTATAATTTTAAAATAAAAAATAATCCTCAAATTAATTATAACTTGAAGATTATTTTATGTAATTAGTTTTCGAATAATTTACTTATTGGCTTATCATCATAAATTCTTCTAATAGCTTCTGCAAATATAGGCGCAACAGATATTGAATTGAATTTTTCTAAATTTTGCTCGTCTTCTGGTAATGGTATTGTATTTAACATAACTAGCTTTTCAATAGCAGAATTATTTATTCTTTCAAAAGCTGGTCCTGATAATACACCATGAGTACAACATGCATATACATTTTTAGCACCTAAGTCTTTTAATGCATTTGCTGCATTGGCAATAGTTCCAGCAGTGTCGATCATATCATCGATAAGTATACATCTCTTATCTTTTACATCTCCTATAATGTTCATTATTTCAGAAACATTTGCCTTAGGTCTTCTTTTATCAATTATAGCAATTGGTGCATGAAGCTTATCTGCAAATTTTCTTGCTCTTGTAACACTTCCAAGATCTGGTGATACAACAACTACATCATCTTGTTCTTCAAATCCATTTTCAATGAAATGTTCTGCCAATATTGGTGATCCTAATAAATGGTCTACTGGTATATTGAAATACCCTTGAATTTGTGATGCGTGTAAATCCATTGTTAATACTCTATCTGCTCCTGCTGCAGTTAATATGTCAGCCACTAACTTAGCTGTAATTGGATCTCTTGATTTTGCCTTTCTATCTTGTCTTGCATAACCATAGTATGGAATAACTGCTGTTATCCTTCCTGCTGATGCTCTTTTAAAAGCATCTATCATGATTAGAAGCTCCATTAAGTTGTTATTTACTGGGCTGCTAGTAGATTGAACGATAAATACATCTGCTCCTCTAACTGTTTCATTTATATCTACTGATATTTCCCCATCACTAAAAGTTGAAACTTTTGAATTTCCTAATGTCAATCCTAATAAATTTGCAATTTCTTCTGCTAATTCTGGATGTGAATTACCTGCGAATATTTTTATGTTTTTTCCATGAGCTATCATACTTATTAGATCCTCCTTATTTTGGCTGTCTAGCTATTTATATTATAAAGTAAGAATACTTACTTTTTAATTAACCCTCTTTTTTCAACCCAACCTTCAATGTTTCTTTGCTTAGCTCTTGCTACTGCAAGTTCGCCCTCTTTTACATCATTAGTTATTGTTGATCCTGCTGCAATATAAGTATTATCTTCAACCTTAACTGGAGATATAAGATTAGTATTGCATCCAATGAAACTATTGTTTCCTATTATTGTTTTATTTTTATTTTTTCCATCATAATTAACTGTTACTGTTCCACAGCCAAAATTACAATTTTCTCCTACTTCAGCATCACCAACATATGTTAAATGTGATACTTTCGTATTATGGCCAATTGTTGATTTCTTTATTTCAACGAAATCACCAATTCTAACATGGCTTCCTATGATAGATTCTGGCCTTATATAAGCAAATGGACCTACTGTTGTATAACTTCCTATTTTACTATCTATTATTACAGAACTTTCTACTTGAACATTATCTTCAATGACACTATTATTTATTCTTGAATTTGGATATATAATGCACCCACTTCCAATCTTACTTACACCTTCAATAGTATTTCCTGGATATATAATAGTATCTTTGCCTATTTCTACATCAGCACCTATATACGTAACACTTGGATTTATTAATGTGACTCCATTATCCATATGTCTGTTGTTTATTCTGTTTCTTAGTATTTCTTCAACTTCTGCCAGCTGTCTTCTTGAATTTACACCAATTGTTTCTTCATAATCAACAACAACAGCGCCAACTTTTTTACCTTCGCTTTTTTGAATCCCTATAACATCTGTTAAATAGTATTCTCCTTGTGCATTGTTATTAGATAATTTTTCTAAAGAGTTTAAAAGATTTTCAATATCAAAGCAGTAAACTCCTGCATTCATTTCATTAACCTTTAATTCTTCTTCATTACAATCTTTATGTTCAACTATCTTAAGGACTTCTTCTCCATCTCTGATGATTCTTCCATACCCTGTAGCATCATCTAATATAGATGTTAAAAGTGTTGTGCTATTTTCATTATTGATATGTTCATTAAATAATCTTCCTATCGTTTCTTCTGTTATCAATGGAGCATCTCCACAAAAAACTGCTACAGTTCCTTTTTTCCCACTTAAAAACTCTATAGCACTTTTAACTGCATGACCTGTTCCAAGCTGTTCTGTCTGAAGTGAATAGCTAACATTTCTGCTATTAGTTTTTTCTTTAACTAATTCTGCACCTTTTCCAACAATAACATTTACATCTTCAATTTTTGCCTTTCTTAATGTATCTATAACATGATTAACCATTTCTTTTCCACAAACTTTGTGTAATACCTTTGGTAAATCAGATTTTATTCTTGTCCCTTGCCCTGCTGCTAAAATAAGAGCACACTTATACATAAATTCACCTCTTCAATTATGAGGACAAAATTTCATTTTATCCATTTATTGTTCGCATACCTTAATATATTATATTTCATTAACGTTTTGATTTCAACCTTCCTCTATAAAATATATATAGCTTACATTTAACTATAATGAAATAATATACTATATTTATTTTAACAAAAAAGAGGCTATGCCTCTTTTTAATTAATATTTGATATAAATTTTATTCACTTACAGTTAGGCTTTCTTCAGAAACTGCCTTTTCATAAGCTTCTAAAATTGCACTTTGTATTCTTTCTCTTGTTTCAGTATTGATTGGGTGTGCAATATCTTTGAATTCACCATCTGGTGTCTTTCTGCTTGGCATTGCTATAAACAAACCATTTTGCCCCTCAATAATCTTAATATCATGTACTACAAATTCATTATCAAATGTCACAGATACAATAGCTTTCATTTTTCCTTCTGATGCTATTTTTCTAACTCTAACGTCTGTGATTGTCATTTCACTCCACCTCCAGTTGCTTTTATATAAATATATTTCTATAAAAAGTTTAAAAATCCTTTTTTTTACTTAATTTTTTTTAAATTTTACAAAAAAATATATCAAACAACTGGTTTTTTCTTATTTTATTAGATTGGAAGGAGTTACTTTTATCTTACCGTCTTCACTTATATACTCAATATCGATGATTGAAACATAATCCGTTACTCTCTTATTGACAACACCTATATTATCAACTAACACCCCAGTACCAACTAATTCACTATCAAATTCTTTTAATAAATCAGTTATCCCTTGAGCTGTTCCGCCGCCTCTTAAGAAGTCATCTATAAATACACATCTGCTAGAAGGCTTCATAGATTTCTTTGCTAAAGACATTTGTTGTATTCTTCCACTTGTGCCTGATAAATAATTAATAGAAACAGTAGGCCCTTCTGTAACTTTATTTTCTCTTCTTATAATTACTAACTCTATACCTAAACTCTTAGCAACTTCATAAGCCAGTGGAATACCTTTTGTTTCAACTGTCACAACATAATCTACATCCATTGATTTGAAATAAGAAGCTAATATGACACCTGCCTTACTTATTATTTGTGGATTATACATTATATCTGTTAAATAGATGAAGTTACCTGGAACAACTCTTCCTTCTTCCATAAGTGCATCACATAATTCATTAGCAAACTCTTCTTTAGCACTAACGCCCATTTGAGGAATGAACTTTATTCCTCCAGCTGCTCCAGATATAGTTTCAACTTTACCCATTTCTAATTTTTCTAGTACTTCTCTAACAATAACTATATCTTCACTTATTGTTGACTTAGCTGCATTTAATAATTCTGAAAATCTATTTAAGCCTATTACCTTATTGGGATTTTCAACTAAAATCTTAGTAATGATTACAACCCTATTATTTCTGCTTAATTTTTCCATTTTTTCTCCTTTCTTTATATGCCTCATCACGAACTTTCATATTTTTTCTACCCTATAATATTCATATTTTATTCTAAATATAGCTTATTATCAATAGTTTTACTCACTAATTTTAAAAATCTTTCTAAATATATATAATTGCCTTATCCCCTTTTTTTCAATATATATTTTCATATATTTATTATTTTATATGTTCAAATTGTAAATTTTGTATATAATTATAGATAGATTATATAAAGGAGTTGATATGATGGCTTTTGACTTAAATATCGATAAACATAAGAAAGTCCACTTCATTGGAATTGGTGGAGTAAGTATGAGCGGACTTGCTGCTATACTACTAACAAAAGGATATAGAGTTTCTGGTTCTGATTCTAAGGAATCTGAAGTTTTAAATAAATTAAGAGAAGCTAATGCTGAAATATATATTGGACATAAAAAAGAAAACTTAAGAAACGTTGACTTAGTTGTTTACACAGCTGCAATTCCTGCTGATAATCCAGAATTAATAGAAGCCAAAGCTCAAAACATAGAATTGATGGATAGAGCTGAATTCTTAGGCTATATCATGAAAGGACATAAGTATAATGTAGCTATTGCTGGTACTCATGGGAAGACCACTACTACTTCTATGCTTTCCCACATAACTATTGAAGCAAACTTAGATCCAACTATCCTTGTAGGTGGAGATGTTGATGCTATCCATGGAAACTATAAGATTGGCGAAAGTGAATACTTTGTAACAGAAGCATGTGAATATAAAGCATCTTTCTTAAAATTCTACCCTTACATAGGTATTATCCTTAACATAGATGCTGATCATTTGGATTATTACAGAGATATCAATCATATTGAAGATACTTTTAAAAAGTTCTCTGACTTAATCCCTGATGACGGATATCTAGTAGGTTGTGCAGAAGATCCTAGAGTAGTGGAAGTTCTTAACTATGCAAAATGTAAAACTTTAAGCTACGGATTTGATAAAGGCGATGTTACAGCTGGTAATATTTCATTTAACAATAAGGGTTGTGCTACTTTCACTGTATTCCATCATCATAAGGAATTATTTGATGTTACTTTAAGCACAACAGGAAGACATAATATCCTAAATGCTCTAGCAACAATATGTACATCTTTAATCTTAGAAATTCCTAATGAAGCTGTTATTAATGGCTTAGCTGCCTGCAAAGGTGCTCATAAGAGATTTGAATACAAAGGAGAATTTAATGGTGCTACTATAATTGATGATTACGCTCATCATCCAGTAGAGATTGCTGCCACTTTAAATACAGCAAAACTTATTCCTCATAATAAAGTATACTGTGTATTCCAACCACACACTTATACTAGAACAAAAACTTTATTTGATGACTTTACTACTTGCTTTAAAGATTCTGACGAGCTTATCCTAATGGATATCTATGCTGCCCGTGAAAAAGATACTGGTCTTGTTTCATCAGATGAACTTGGTGATTCTATAAGAGCAAAAGGTTTTAACTGCATAAATCTTCATAGCCATGAAGAAGTAGCAAACTACTTAAAAAATAAAGTTAAAAAAGATGATCTAGTTCTTACTGTAGGAGCTGGAGATGTTGTTAAAGTAGGAGAACTTCTACTTAATTCTTAATAAAAAATAAACTTAAGAGGTGATACTAATGGATTTATTAAGCAAAATATCAGTAGCTGCTGAATTTATAAAAAGCAAAAGCAAATATACCCCTGAAATAGGATTAATATTAGGTTCTGGTCTTGGTTCTTTAGCTGATACAATAGAGCAAGCTGAATTCTTTGACTATGCCGATATTCCTAACTTCCCTACATCTACTGTAGAAGGACATAAAGGAAGACTAGTAATTGGTTTATTAGAAGGAAAGCAAGTTATAGCTATGCAAGGAAGATTTCATTTCTATGAAGGATATTCAATGCAAGAAGTTACCTTCCCTGTAAGAGTTATGAAGCTTTTAGGAGTTTCTAAACTTGTTGTAACTAATGCTTGTGGAGCTGTAAATACAGATTTAAACCCTGGAGATTTAATGATTATTAATGACCATATCAATCTTTCTGGTACAAATCCTTTAATTGGTAGAAATCTTGATGAGTTTGGTCCAAGATTCCCTGATATGTCTGAAGCATATAACAAAGACCTAAGAAATAAAGTATTAGAAGCAGGCCAAGATTTAGGATTAAACTTAAAGCAAGGGGTTTATGTGATGCTATCTGGTCCAACATATGAAACTCCAGCAGAAATTCGTATGGTTGGAATTTTAGGTGGTGACACTGTTGGTATGTCTACTGTTCCAGAAGTTATCATTGCAAACCACTCTGGTATAAAGACTGTGGGAATCTCTTGCATTACTAACATGGCTGCTGGAATACTAGATCAGCCTTTAAGCCATGAAGAAGTTATGGAAACTTCTACAAAAGTTAAAACTAACTTCATTAATTTAATGAATAGAATAGTTAAAACAATTTAAAAAAGCTGTACCTTGCGGTACAGCTTTTTAGCTTTTTATAATACAACTATTTCTTTAGTTACTGAATTTAGTATTTCGCAACCATCTTTTGTCACTAATACTAAATCTTCTATTCTTACACCTATATTGTCTTTTAGGTATATTCCAGGTTCTACTGAGAATATCATGCCTGCTTTTACTTCTTCATGATTTACTCCGCTTACATCACCGAAATCATGTACTTCTATTCCAATACTATGACCTGTTCTATGAGTAAAATACTCTCCATAACCAGCATCTTTAATAAGATTTCTTGCTGCATTATCTATATCTGAGAACTTCACACCTTCTTTAATGATTGAAATAGCTTTTTCGTTAGCACTCTTTACAATATTATATATATCAGCATGTTCTTTACTTGGCTCTTTTCCAATAAATACTGTTCTCGTCATATCTGAACAGTAAGAATTATATTTTCCACCAATATCTAAAACAATACTATCGCCATCTTTGATAAGGTCCTTGCCTGTGCCATGATGTGGATCTGCACCATTAGGGCTAGTGGCTATTATTGGAGAAAATGAAAATCCTGATGCTCCTTCACTTTCATATAATTCTTGTAAAAGACCTACATAATACTTTTCAGATTTACCTACTTCTAAGTTATTCCAAAGCTTAAGCATTACTGCATCATTTATTTTTGATGATGCTTTCATTATTTCTATCTCTTCAGCATCTTTAATCATTCTTACTCTATCAATAATTGGCGAACCATTAACAAATCCCTTAGCTACATTACTATTAATAAGTTGTATTAAAAATTTCGCTGGCCAATCTTTATCTATTCCTAAAATTTCATTCTTATCAATACATTTATTTAAGTGGTCTATAGGATTTTCAGTATCTTCATACCAAATCATTTCTACACCTAAATCTTCATATACAGGGAATAACCTATTAATAACCATTTTATGATTGCCATTTTTATTTATATATAAAGCAATCATTCTTTCACCTGGATGTATCCACTTTCCTGTTAAATAAAATATAGATGCTGGAGATGTAATTATCATTTGTGATAATCCTTCTCTCATCATTCCTTCTAAAACCTTATTTACTCTACTATTTTTCATAAAAAACACCTCCAAAACACTATCAATTCTTTCTATAATAATACTTTATATTTTCAATAATATCCACTTCTATTTTTGTCACTAAAATTATAATTAATGATATAATTATCTTAGTAAATACATTGGAGGATTTAAAAATGAAAATAGCAGCCATATCAGATATTCATGGAAATATATACGCATTAATGAAAGCATTAGAAGATATAGATGATCAAAAAGTAGACAAGATAGTATGCTTAGGAGATTTTGTAGGTTACGGACCTCATCCTAATGAAGTTATTGCTTTAATAAAGAGAAGAGAAATTCCTTGTATAAAAGGTAATTATGATGCTTCAGTGGTGGATGGTGCTTATACTTATATAAGAAATACTGAAATTAACTCTTTTTCTTTACCTTGGACATGCTCTGAATTAAGAACTTCAAATAAATTTTATTTAGATTCATTGCCTGAAAAATTAAAATATACAGTTAACGGTATTAATTTATGCTTTACTCATGGAAGTCCTAACTTAATAAATGAATACCTATTTGAAGATGCAGAAAACACAAAAAAAGTTATGGAAAACTTTGAAGATGATGTTTTAATTTGTGCTCATACTCATATACCATATATAAAAAAATTTAATGATAAACTTATTGTTAATATAGGAAGTATTGGAAAACCTAAAATAGGTAGACCTAATATTACATACGCAATATTAGATATTAACAATTTAGGTAAAATTGATGTTACTATCAGAGAACTGAAATATGAATACAAAAGAATCATGAAAGACTGTACTATGTTAAACTTCCCTTCAGCCATAGTAAACTCATATGAAACAGGACAAGAGTAATAAAATAGAGCATTGAAAGATGCTCTACTTTAGTTAAACAATGAATGTACCCTTCACGTTAATTTATTTATTTTAAGTAGCCATAAATAGCTATTATATTATGAATTTAAGTTGCAAATGTTAGCAAACTATTGTAAAATCGAATTATTAAATATAAATATCGTAATTACTATGAAGAGAAGAGTAGCATTTGAAGGTAGTTTTTAGCGAATAAGGGATGGTGTAAGCCTTATACGAAATCATTTGTGAAGAACATCTCGGAGTTTCTAACCGAACCAGTAAAACTTTAGTAGGCTTAGACGGGTTTAATCCGTTATTAATTTTGCATTATGCACTAAGTGGCCTTAATATAGGCAATTTGGGTGGTACCACGTAAGTTATCCTTTCGTCCCATTATTTATGGAGATGAGAGGTTTTTTTATTATAAAAATTTTTAGGAGGTAAATTATGAAAGACGTAGTTTTAGTAAAATCACTTTACAGAAATTCTCAAGAATATTTAACTAAAGAAATTGCTATTTCTGGTTGGATAAGAACTTTAAGAGCTTCAAATGCATTTGGATTTATAGAAGTTAATGATGGTAGCTTCTTTAAAAATATTCAGGTGGTTTTTGATAACAACCTATCAAACTTTAAAGAAATCTCAAAATTACCAATCAGCTCATCAATAAAAGTTATTGGTACTTTAGTAGAAACTCCAGAGGCTAAACAGCCATTTGAAATTCAAGCTAAAGAAGTTGTAATAGAAGGTATGTCAGATTCTGATTACCCATTACAAAAGAAAAGACATACTTTTGAATACTTAAGAACAATTGCTCACTTAAGACCAAGAAGTAATGCTTTCTCAGCAGTATTCAGAGTAAGATCTGTAGCAGCATATGCAATCCACAAGTTCTTCCAAGATCAAGGATTTGTATATACTCATACTCCAATCTTAACAGGAAGTGACTGTGAAGGTGCTGGAGAAATGTTTAAGGTTACAACTTTAGATCTTAATAATATTCCAAAAACTGAAGATGGAAAAATTGATTACAAAGAAGATTTCTTTGGCAAAGAAACTAACCTTACAGTTTCAGGACAATTAAATGGTGAAAGTTATGCCTTAGCATTTAGAAATATCTATACATTTGGTCCTACTTTCAGAGCTGAAAATTCAAATACAGCGAGACATGCAGCTGAATTCTGGATGATTGAACCTGAAATAGCATTTGCTGATTTAGATGATAATATTGAACTTGCTGAAAACATGTTAAAATACGTAATTAAATACGTTATGGATGAATGTCCAGAAGAAATGGCTTTCTTCAACCAATTCATTGAAAAAGGATTATTAGATAAGTTAAATCATATAGTAACTTCAGATTTCGGTAAAGTTACTTATACAGAAGCAGTTGAACTTCTTAAAAACTGTGGAAAAGATTTTGAGTATCCAGTTGAATGGGGTATTGATCTTCAAACAGAACATGAAAGATATTTAACTGAAGAAATCTTCAAGAAGCCAGTATTTGTTACAGATTATCCAAAGGATATCAAGGCATTCTACATGAGACTTAATGATGATGGAAAAACTGTTGCTGCAACTGATTGTTTAGTTCCAGGAATAGGTGAAATCATAGGAGGAAGCCAAAGAGAAGAAAGACTTGATGTCTTAAAGACAAGAATGGCTGAATTAGATCTTAATGAAGAAGATTACTGGTGGTACTTAGAACTTAGAAAATATGGAGAAACTAAACATGCTGGATTTGGTTTAGGATTTGAAAGACTTATCATGTACATAACTGGTATGTCTAACATCAGAGATGTAATACCATTCCCAAGAACAACTGGTCAATCCGACTTCTAAATATTGTAAAAAGAGCACTTTAGTGCTCTTTTTATTTTAAAATTATTTTTTATTTTTTGTATAATTTTATTAATAAAGTCAATACTATAAATGTAGATATAAACCTGTGTAAAAACAGGTTCCCATCCCCCCATTATTTAAAAGAGCACCTGTTGAAGGTGCTTTTTTTTATAAAAAATTAAATTATTCAGTTTTAATTTTTCATTTTTACTACATTCTTTCAACGCTTTCCATACCTAATAATTCTAAGCATTCTTCTAAGATGTTTTTCACAAGATTTATTAATGCAAGCCATGATGCTTTCTTAGCTTCATCTTCTTCTGATATTATTCTTGTATCGTTGTAGAATTTATTGAAGTTATTGGATAATTCATATATATATTCACATACCTTATGAGGTGCTCTATCTCTAAAGCTGCTTTCTATCATTTCATTGAACTTAATTGCTTGAAGCATTAAGTTTCTTTCTGCTTCAGTTGTTGGTATATCTATAGATACATTAGAAATATCCATGGCAGCTTTATTTAAGATAGACTTAATTCTTACTATTGTATAAAGAATATATGGCCCTGTGTTTCCTTCAAATGAAGCAAATCTATCTATATCAAAGATATAATCTTTTGAAGCTTGATTTGATAAATCACCATATTTTAAAGCAGCTAACCCTACTTTTGATGATATTTCTTCAACTTCTTCTGCTGTTATATTTTTATTATCTTTAAGTTTTTCTTTACCAGCTTCTTTAATCATGCTTATTAAGTCAGCAAGTCTCATTACTCCACCTTCACGAGTTTTAAATGGCTTACCATCTTTTCCATTCATTGTACCAAAACCAATAAAGTCTAATACTATATCTTCCCTAGCAATTCCTGATTTTCTTGCTGCTCTAAAGAATTGTTCATAGTGAAGTCCTTGCCTCTTATCAGCTAAGTATATTATTTCATTAGCTCTTAAATCTCTAACTCTTTCTACAACTGTAGCTAAATCTGTAGTTCCATATAGTGACGCTCCATCAGATTTTAATAAAAGAAGTGGTGGAATAGGTGCTTTATCATCTTCTTTACTTACATCAACAACTAAAGCTCCTTCACTTTCATGTGCATATCCATTTTCCTTTAATTCCTTAACCATATCTGGAATTAATTTTTGTGCATCACTTTCACCATTCCATAATTCAAAGCTTACATCTAATGCTCCATAATTTTTCTTTAAGTCAGCAACTGATACATTTAAGATATGCTTCCATAAAGCAACATATCCTCTTCTTCCTTGTTGAAGTTCCACTGTTGCCTTCTTAGCAGCTTCCATTACAACTTCATCTGATTTAGCAAGCTTACTTGCATATGGATATATATCTTCAAGCTCATCTATTGTAAATGGTGCTTCAGCAGGATACTCTCCTTCAAAGCTTGCATCAAAGTATGGTAATTCTGGATTTCTTCTTTCCACTTCTGAAATAACCATACCCATTTGAAGACCCCAATCTCCTAAGTGAACATCACCAATAACATCATGTCCTAAGTATTTAGCAATTCTCTTAATACTTTCACCAATGATTGCAGATCTTAAGTGCCCTATATGTAAAGGCTTAGCAACATTTGCTCCACCGTAATCTACAACTATTTTTTTAATTTCTGTTGCTGGTGAAGTACCAAATTTTTCATCCTTGTTCATCTTATTAATATAATCAATTAAGAACTCATCATTAATTGTTATATTAATAAACCCAGGTCCTGCTATTTCTAATTTAGAGAAAATTTTATTTTCTTTTAATTTAGCTACTACTTCTTCTGCTATAACTCTTGGTGCTTTTCCATGTTTCTTAGCATTAGGTAACGCCCCATTACATTGATATTGGCAAAGGTCTGGTCTATTTGATACAGTTACCTTTCCTGATTCCCTGTCATATCCAAGTCCTTCAAAAACATCTTTAACTATATCGCTGATTTGATCAATAAATATTTTCATAATCTGCCTCCTATTTTTTTAATATAAAAAAACCGCCTCTTTATAATACAAAGAGACGGAATATTTCCGTGGTACCACTCAATTTAACTAGAAAATTCTAGTTCACTCAAAACTTTAACGCAGTTAACGTCACACCCTTACATATAAATGCTCAGGTAGCTTCTCCAAGTTCCTCTTCCTTATTTCATATCTTATAAGACTTCCACTCTATTCTTACTCGCTAGTAGATAATTATAAATAAGTACTCTTCTTTTCATAGAATTTTTTATTCTTCTTAATATTAATATAAAATATATGATAAAACAAATTTAATGAAAAATCAAATTATTATTTTATTTATTAAATATTGTTTATTAATTCATTAAATTCTTCATTATTTTTTACAAAACCTAGTTCACCTTCAACATCACTTTTCAGAGTATTTACAAAGGTATCAATAAATTGTTCAAATCCTTCTTCACTTTGATTAACCTTCATATTTGCATATAGTTTAGATTTTGATGGGTTCCATGGCTTTTTCATTGCTTCTAGCATTTTTTTAAGTACAATTACAAAGTTATCTGCATCTTTTTCATCACTGTATAATTTGAAATATCCAACTTGTCCATTGTAATCCAATAGGTCATATAAATCTGTTGTTTTGTCTAAAATCTCTGCAAAATATTTGGCATCCTCTTTTCTACCATCCTTTAAAGCTATTTCCATCATGGATATTAATATTGTAAAAATATCTGTGGTTGCTTCTATTAACTTATAGCTAAAAAGTTCAGAGGCCTTATCAAACTCACCTTTTTTAATATAAAGTCTTCCTTGTAACCTATCTTTATCATATGTAACAGTAGGTAATTTATCTATACAGCTTTGTGCTTTTTTATATTCATTTCTCTCTAAATATTTATTTATAAGCATAGAGGTTGCCTCATTTTTAACCTCTAAGTCTTCACTTTCTAGCACTCTTACATATAAAGCTTCTATTTGTCCTTCATAGTATTCTCTATTATCTACTCCAAACATACAAATCATTCCTGATAACATGGTTGCAGTGCTTAGAATCAACTTATAGCAATTAGGAAATTGCTGAATCTTATCAATAGCTACTTCATATGCTGTATTAAAACCTTTAGTGCTTACAACTTCATATAATTCATTTAAAAAATTACCTATTTCCTTCTCTGATAAGTCATCATTAAAAGAAAGTAATGTATTTAAATCTACTTTTAAAAGCCTAGCTAGTGCTGGTAATAATGTTATATCAGGATAACAGCCACCTTTTTCCCACTTATTCACTGCTGGTGTTGAAACACCAAGATAATCTGCAACTTGCTCCTGTGTCATTCCTAGTGTAATTCTCTTTTTCTTTATAATATCATTTATTTTCATAGTATTATTAACCTCTCATTTTAAATAATATCAAAAGCCTTTGGTATTATTATTTTAACAAGATATTTTAATGTAAACAATTGAGCTGTAGTTAATTGTAAAGATAAAAATTTAACCATGAGTTAATTAATATAAATAATTAATATAAAAGTTATACAATTTATACTTTAATCTCCCCTATAAATTCCTGATTATCAGTGAATTGAAAGTGAAACTATCTAATCTTATAATTCATTTCTTGTGAACTGGTCTTATGTCAATATTTTGGACACAAAAAGTCAAA